>JAKZSO010000142.1:0-7341 GCA_047517625.1 Alphaproteobacteria bacterium | reverse complement strand
GTGATGCCCCCGGTCAAAACGCCGCCCTCAATCTCGAACAAATTGCCGCCGTATATGCCGAACCCGGCGGCCGCGGCCACCCGAGAAGTAAAGAATTGGAAGCCGCCGGAAACCAGGGCGGTGACCGCACCGCTGGCGGCCATGGTTTGCACCAGGGTGCGGGCGCCCGGGTTCAGGGTGACCCGATCGTCGTAGGTGCGCTGCAACAAGTCCACCGGTAACCCAGCGAACAACGCCACGCGCGCCCGCAACGCCCCGGCGAATTCAATCTCCCCGGCCATGGCGCGGGCGGTCAAGTCCGCCACTTGCGCGCCCAACCCCGCCAAGTCGGCCAGTTCGTCAAGGCATTCCTGGCCGATGATGGTGGAATCCATGTCCGCCACCAACAGCCGCTTCTTACGACCCTCAGGGCGCTGAACGGCCACATCGATACTCCGGTCCGCCAACAATTTGGCCGCTGAATTTGCGGCGCGCTCGGGGAGCACGCGATCAAACGGTATGTCTACAGCTACGCCAGGCTTTAGCCATTGGAGGGCATCAATTGGAACGCTTGGCCCGGCGAGCGACCGCTGTGCCTCCTTTGCGACCTCTTCTGTCACAGACTGAGCGTCCGGTGGCCCAATCAAGGTGAGAACATGTTTCACTCGCAACGCCATCGGCGACTTCCAGTACACTGAGTCCGTGACAAACGGCACGATCCTTATTGGCGGTCCGACCGCCAGTGGCAAATCGGCTTTGGCCCTGGAATTGGCGGCGGCCTTGGAGGAGTCCGGCGGCGCGACGATCATAAATGCCGACAGTATGCAGGTCTATTCCGAGCTGCTAATTGTCACGGACCGCCCAACCCCTGCGGACGAAGCGCGGGTGCCGCACGCATTGTACGGGGTGCTGGCGGGATCCGACGCTTGTTCCGCCGGGCGTTGGCAGCGGATGGCAGTGGATTGTATCTCCGACGTTCAGGCGGCGGGGCGGACCGCGATCGTGGTCGGCGGCACCGGGCTTTATTTGAAGGCGCTGACCAAGGGTCTGGCGGAAATTCCGGATATTCCGGATGACATTCGACAGGCCGCGCGCCAGGCCATGGCAACGAAAGGCCCCGAGCAATTTCACCAGGATTTGGCGGCGGTTGACCCCGGGGCTGCCGCGGCAATTGCGCCTGGGGATCGCCAACGGGCGATCCGGGCCTTGGAAGTGTGGCAGGCAACCGGGCGCTCGGTTCTGAATTGGCAAGCGGCCGGCCAGTCCGGCGGTGGCTTGACCGGGCCAACCGCCAAAGTGGTGGTGATGCCGGACCGGGAAGACGTCTATGCCAGGGCGGAGGCCCGGATCGCGGCCATCGTGGCGCGCGGGGTGATCGACGAAATCAAAGCTCTGGATGCCTTGGGTCTAGACCCGGATTTACCGGTTATGCGGGCCGTGGGCGTGCCCGAATTCTTGGCCGTGGTCCGGGGCGAAACCGCCGTGGATGAGGCGGTTGCGGCCGCCGCCCAAGCCAGTCGGAGGTTTGCCAAGCGTCAGTTCACCTGGTTTCGCCACCAAACCCCCGATTGGCGGGTGTTTTCTTCCCCCGGCGCGGCCCGGATCCCAAAAATAAACGCGCAACAATCGGAAAGCTTTTTTGCCGAAGTCTTTCCATTTATTCGCCAAACTCTGTTGACCAAGGAGTCTTGAACGGGTACGTTGGCGCCGCTTTTGGCTTGGGCGGCGGCCCAGGTTGATTAATTTGAAATCCGGGCCAAATTATTTGCCACCGTCCAGTGCCCCAGTGGCGTGGACGGTTTATTATTGGGCGTCCGGCGCGCTGCCGTTGAAGTCGAAAAGAGTGTTGAAGGAGCCATCGCTATGCCAGGCCAAATGATGACCGGCGCTGAAATACTGCTCGAAACCCTGGTCGCTGAGGGTGTTGAAGTGGTGTTTGGCTACGGCGGTGGCGCGGTCCTGCCCATTTACGATGCGCTGTTTCAGCAGGATCGCATCCGTCACATTTTGGTGCGCCATGAACAGGGCGCGGCCCACGCAGCGGAGGGCTATGCCCGGTCCACCGGCAAGGCCGGCGTGTTGCTGGTGACCTCCGGGCCCGGCGCCACCAACACGGTGACTGGGCTGACCGATGCATTGATGGACAGCATTCCGATTATCTGCCTGACCGGCCAGGTGGCGACGCATCTCATCGGCAATGACGCCTTCCAGGAGGCCGATACGGTGGGCATCACCCGGCCTTGCACAAAGCACAATTATTTGCTGAAGGACGTGAACGACATTGCCATCAAGGTGCACGAGGCGTTCTTTGTCGCCACCCACGGGCGGCCCGGGCCGGTGGTCGTTGACCTGCCGAAAAACGTCACCATGGCGCAAACGCAATACGTCAAGCCGATGGCCGTGGGCCACAAGACTTACCGTCCGATCGTCAAGGCGGAGCTGGGACAGGTGCGCCAGGCGGTGGAGATGATCGCGACCGCCAAGAGCCCGATTTTTTACACCGGCGGCGGGGTCATCAATTCTGGTCCGGCGGCGTCGCAATTGTTGCGGGAAATGGCCCACCTCACCGGATTTCCGGTAACCAGCACGCTGATGGGCCTGGGCGCGTTCCCGGCGTCCGACAAGCAATTCATCGGCATGTTGGGGATGCACGGAACCTACGAGGCCAACATGGCCATGCATGATTGCGATTTGATGGTGAATGTCGGAGCGCGGTTCGACGACCGCATCACCGGCCGCCTGGATGCGTTCAGCCCGGGGTCGAAGAAGATTCATATCGACATTGATCCGTCGTCCATCAACAAAACGATTCCGGTGGACCTGCCGATTGTCGGCGACGTCGGCCATGTGCTGGAAGATTTGATCAAGGTCTGGAAGTCGGAAATCCGGCGGCCCGATGCCGAAGCGCTGAAATCCTGGTGGGCGACCATTGACGAATGGCGCAAAATGGACAGCTTGGCGTTTGATGCCAGTGGCGACATCATCAAGCCACAGCTGGCGATTCAACGGCTGTACCAGCGGACCAAGGATTTGGACGCCTATATCACTACCGATGTCGGCCAGCACCAGATGTGGGCGGCCCAACATTACAGGTTCGAGAAACCCAACCACCTGATGACCTCGGGCGGGCTGGGCACCATGGGCTATGGCCTGCCGTCGGCGATTGGCGTCAAGATCGCCCACCCGGATAAACCGGTAATCTGCATCACCGGCGAAGCGTCATTCATGATGAACATCCAAGAGCTGTCCACTGCGGTCCAGCACGGCGCCGGCGTGAAGATCCTGCTGCTCAACAACCACTATCAAGGCATGGTTCGCCAGTGGCAGGAAATGCTCCATGACGGGCGCTTGGCCGAAAGCGAAATGATCGGTATGCCCAACTTTGTCAAAACCGCCGAAGCGTTCGGCTTGGTCGGTCTGCGGGCCGAAAAACCCAGCGAGCTGGACGACGTGATTGATGCCATGATGAAGGAAGAAGGCCCGGTGATCGCCGAGATTGAAACCGACAAAGCCGAGCAATGCTTCCCCATGATTCCGTCGGGCTCGGCACACCACGAGATGGTGCTGGGGCCAAAAAAGGCCAAGAAAGTCAAAATCTCGGCCGAAGGCATGAGCATGGTGTAGCCCCCAGTGTCGGGGCGATCAATTTGGACAGACCAGTGACTTCTTCAAACGAAACAGAGCGCCACACGATGGCGGTTTTGGTGGACAACGAGGCGGGCGTGTTGGCCCGGGTCATCGGCCTGTTTTCGGGCCGCGGCTACAACATCGAAAGCCTGACGGTGGCCGAGGTTGATGCCACGGTCAGCCGGTCGCGAATCTCCATCGTTACCTCCGGCACGCCCCAGGTAATCGCCCAAATCAAGGCCCAGTTGGAACGCCTGATCCCGGTGCACGCCGTGGCCGACCTCACCGTTGAAGGCCCCAGCGTCGAGCGTGAGATGGCCCTGGTCAAAGTGAACGCCATCGGCGACAAGCGCGTGGAAAGCCTGCGCATTGCCGATATTTTTCGGGCCCATGTGGTGGACGCCACGTCGGAATCGTTTGTTTTTGAAATGACCGGCGCAACCGACAAAATCAACGCCTTCCTGGACCTGATGACTCCGTTGGGCCTGGTCGATGTTTCGCGCACCGGGGTTGCCGCCATCACCCGCGGCCCCAACCCCATGTAACGCCGAGCACGACTAAATGATTGCGGGGTGCCGAAGCCCAAAAGGAGGAAGACCATGCGTGTTTTTTACGATCGCGACGCCGATACCAGCCTGATCAAATCGAAAAAGGTCGCCATCGTTGGCTACGGCAGCCAAGGCCATGCGCACGCCTTGAATTTGAAGGACTCCGGCGTGACCGAGGTCGTCTCGGCGCTGCGGCCCGGCTCGCCCAGCGCCGAAAAGGCTAAAGCCGCCGGGGTTGGCGTCAAATCGGTGGCACAAGCGGCCGCCTGGGCCGACGTTGTGATGGTGTTGGCGCCGGATGAATTGCACGGCAAAATCTACGCCGCCGACATCCGCGACAACATGCGCGAGGGCACGGCCCTGGCGTTCGCCCACGGATTTTCCATCCACTTCGACCAAGTGACGCCGCGCCCCGACATGGACGTGTTCATGATCGCGCCGAAAGGCCCCGGCCACACCGTGCGCTCGGAATACCAGAAGGGCGGCGGTGTGCCGTGTCTGTTGGCGGTCCACCAAAACGGCTCGGGCAACGCCCACGACATCGGGCTATCCTATGGCTCCGCCATCGGTGGCGGCCGCGCCGGCATTATCGAAACCACCTTCAAGGAAGAATGCGAAACCGACCTTTTCGGCGAACAGGTTGTATTGTGCGGCGGTCTGACTAGTTTGATCCAGGCCGGGTTCGAGACTCTCGTCGAAGCCGGGTACGCGCCGGAAATGGCCTATTTCGAATGCCTGCACGAGGTCAAATTGATCGTCGACCTGATCTACGAGGGCGGCATCGCCAACATGCGCTATTCGATTTCCAACACCGCCGAATATGGCGACTACACCAGGGGCGACCGCATCATCACCGACCGCACCAAGAAAGAGATGAAAAAAATCTTGGGCGAAATCCAAAGCGGTCGATTTGCGCGGGAATGGATGCTGGAAAACCAGGTAGGGCAGACTGCGTTCAAGGCCCAGCGGCGCCGCGCCGCCGAGCACTCCATCGAAGAAGTGGGCCAGCGCCTGCGGGACATGATGCCGTGGATCGCCGCCAACAAATTGGTGGACAAGGCGAAAAATTAGGCCCCGTCGACAAAGGCGCTTGTGATGGCGAGCCGCCGGGGATAAATAAAAGCAGGAATCCTAGGGCTCTTTGCTCTAAGGTTCATTCCCAGTGGGCAGGATTGGGCCTAACTGGTTGGAATTCAAGAATCAATCGCGAGACCAAACCATGGAACACACGGCAACATACCGGGAACGCCCCGCCGCTTTTTGCGGCGACGCGTTTGCGGCGCCCTGTGTCCGATCGGCCAGTCCCTGCCCTGGTTTCTCCTGTCGCGGAGTTCCTTCGACTTAGCTGCCCCTGAACCCTTACGGGCGCAATTGGCGCCATTTGAGTTCAGGGGACTTGCCGAACGAAAATGGACAAACGCTAATTCGAAGGATCAGACAGATGACGAAAGAGGCAACAGACGCCGGCGCGATGGAATCGAACCGGGTCGTTATTTTCGATACTACCTTGCGCGATGGCGAACAGTCGCCGGGCGCATCCATGAACCTAGACGAAAAATTGCGCTTGGCGGACATGCTGGCGGCCATGGGCGTCGATGTAATCGAGGCTGGGTTCCCCATCGCTTCGCCCGGGGATTTTGAAGCGGTCGAGGCGATCGCCAAATCGGTGACCGGCGCCACCATATGCGGCTTGGCCCGGGCCGGCGCCAAAGACATCGAGCGGGCGGCCGAGGCTTTGCGGCCGGCTGAACGCAAGCGCATTCACACCTTTATTTCCACCAGCGCTCTGCACATGAAATACAAGCTGCAGATGGAGCCGGACGACGTGTACCAGGCGGTGATCGACAGCGTCACTCTGGCGCGCAAATTCACCGACGATGTGGAATGGAGTTGCGAAGACGGCACCCGCACCGAGCCCGATTTCATGGCCCGGTGCGTGGAGGCGGCAATTAAGGCCGGGGCAACCACGGTCAATATTCCAGACACCGTGGGATACTCGGTGCCGGCCGAATTCGGCGCCATCATTGCCAAGTTGGTCGAAAGGGTACCGAACATCGACCAGGCGGTAATTTCCACCCACTGCCACAATGATTTGGGCTTGGCGGTGGCGAATTCACTGGCCGGTATCGCCAACGGCGCCCGCCAGGTGGAATGCACCATCAACGGCTTGGGCGAACGCGCCGGTAACGCGGCGCTGGAAGAAATCGTCATGGCCTTGCGCACTCGCCAGGATTTGATGCCCTACACCACCGGGATCGAGACCGAGCAGATCACCCGGGCATCGCGGGTGGTATCCGCCATCACCGGTTTCCAGGTCCAGAACAACAAGGCGATTGTCGGCGCCAACGCCTTTGCCCACGAGGCCGGCATCCACCAGGATGGGATGCTGAAAAACGCCCAGACCTACGAAATCATGACGCCTGAATCCGTGGGGCTGACCGAGTCCAAGCTGGTCATCGGCAAGCATTCCGGCCGCCACGCCTTTCGCAACAAGTTGGAAGAACTGGGGATCGAACTCGAAGCCGACGCCCTGGATGACGCGTTTCGCCGGATGAAAGCCTTGGCCGACAAGAAAAAGGACGTGTACGACGAGGACATCATCGCCTTGGTCGACGAAGAAGTGCGTGATAACGATCGCGTCAAGGTCGTGTCGTTGCAGGTGGTCTGTGGCACCAATGGCCCCCAAACCGCCGATTTGACCCTGGAAGTCGATGGCCAGGAAGTCTCCCACAAGTCGGAGGGAGCCGGACCGGTGGATGCCACATTCCATGCGATCAGAGCAATTGTGCCAAACACCGCGACACTGCAATTATACCAGGTCCATGCTGTGACCAAGGGCACAGACGCCCAGGCGGAAGTCACGGTACGGCTGATGGAGGACGGCAAATTGGTCACCGGTTTGGGGGCCGACACCGATACATTGGTGGCCTCGGCCCGCGCCTATGTGAACGCACTGAACAAGCTCATGGTCAGCCGGGACAAACAGGCGCCGGAGGCGCTGACCGCCTGATGGGGTGGGAAAACAGTAATATGGTCCGGGGCCATCGTGCCCCGGGCTCGATTTGGTAAGAGCAGGAGCAAACCGAAAACATGTTTGGCAACTTGCTTGGCTGGATGTCGGCCGATATGGCAATCGACCTCGGCACCGCGAACACCCTGGTTTACGTCAAGGGCCGCGGGATCGTGC
>JAKZSO010000141.1:0-6741 GCA_047517625.1 Alphaproteobacteria bacterium | reverse complement strand
GGTTCACGGGGTTGGTCCTGGGAGGGGGCGCCTGTATACATGGCGGATCTGATCGAAGTCGACGCAATGAGCAAGCGGTTCGGCGCTATCCTGGCTGTGGATAACGTCAGCTTCTCAGTTGCCAAAGGAGAGGTTCTTGGATTTCTCGGCCCCAACGGCGCCGGCAAGACGACCTCTATGCGCGTCATCACCGGGTACTTACCACCCACCTCTGGCACCGCCCGAGTTTGCGGCGAAGACATTCGTACCAACCCTGTCGCCGTCAAAGAAAAAATTGGTTATCTGCCGGAAGGTGCACCGCTGTATAGCGACATGACCGTCAAGGCCTTCCTGGAATTTATCGCCTCTGTCCGCAATTTATCCCGGGCCGCCGCTAAACGCCGGATCTCCGATGTGGTCGACCGCATGGGCCTGGGCGGCGTGATGGCTCAGCGTATCGAAACCCTGTCGAAAGGGTTCAAGCGCCGGGTGGGGCTTGCCCAATCCATCCTTCATGACCCGGAGGTTCTGATTTTGGACGAGCCGACCGATGGCCTGGATCCGAATCAGAAACACCAGGTTCGCGAATTGATCCGCGAAATGGGCGCCGACAAGGCGATCATCATTTCCACCCACATTTTGGAAGAGGTCGACGCCGCCTGCACCCGCGCGGTCATTATCGACCGAGGCAAAGTGGTGCTGGATGGAACGCCGGAAGAATTACACGCCAAGTCCGCGACACATAACGCGGTGGTGCTGCGGGTCGGCAGCCAAGATGGCCAAAAGGCAACCAAGGTGTTGCGCAACGTCGACAACGTGACGGACGTCGAAACCGGCGAAACTGTCGATGGCATCGTGTCTTTGTTGGTGGTTCCCGCGCCGGGGCATTCAATCGCTGACGGCGTTGCCGCCGCCGTGCGCGAAAGCGGCATCGAAGTCGCCGAAATGCGCACGGTGATCGGAAAATTGGACGAAGTATTCCGCCAGCTGACGGTGGGCGAGGAAGCGGGCCGAGGATGAGAATTCTTGGCGTCATCACGCGGCGCGAGCTTGGGGGCTATTTTTCCACGCCGTTGGCCTACGTGTTTATTGTCATTTTTTTGTCCGGGACTGGGGCGGTCACGTTTTACATCGGCAATTTCTTTGGTCGTCGCCAGGCCGATTTGCTGGCCTTCTTCGGTTTTCACCCTTGGCTGTTCTTGGTCCTGATCCCGGCTGTTGGCATGCGGCTGTGGGCCGAGGAGCGAAAATCCGGGACCATCGAGCTGCTGATGACGCTGCCCGTGACCACGGGCCAAGTGGTCGCCGGCAAATTCCTGGCCGCGTGGGCGTTCACGGCGATCGCCGTGGCCCTGACTTTCCCGATTTGGATATCCGTCAATTATTTGGGTGACCCGGACAACGGCGTGATCGTCGCCAGCTACCTTGGCAGCTTGCTGATGGCCGGCGCTTTGTTGGCCTTGACGTCGTGTCTGTCGGCCCTGACGAAAAATCAGGTGATCGCATTTGTCGTCGGCGCTGCCGCTTCGTTCATTTTCATGATGAGTGGATTGGACATTGTTCTGGGCTTTTTCACCGACTGGGCACCGGGCTACATTGTCGACTTGATTTCCTCGCTGTCGTTCCTGACCCATTTCCAGACCATCACCAAAGGCGTGATCCAAGCCCCGTCGGTTATTTTCTTCTTATCAATGATGGCGGTTTGCCTGTTCATCAACGTGCAGATCGTTGAGCTGAAAAAGGCTGGATGACCATGAATGGAATTCTAGAAAGGATCGCGCGAATCGACCGCTCGGTCCTTGCCATCACCGCGACGATCCTGGCGATTGTGCTGTTCCTGTCGATCAACTTGTTTTCGGCTTTGATGTTTGGCTCTGCGCGCACGGATTTGACCGAAGACAGGCTGTTCACGTTGTCCGACTCGACCCGGGCAGTCGTGGAAGCTTTGAAAGAGCCGGTTACGGTGCGGCTTTATCAATCCAGGGATCTGTTGGACGCCGCGCCACAGTTGAAGGTGTATTCGGATCGGGTCAACGAGCTTCTGCGCACGTATGCGGAGATGTCGAACGGCCTGATCCGCCTTGAAATCGTTAACCCGCTTCCCTTTTCGTCGGAGGAGGATCGCGCCATCGCTTTCCAATTGGAAGGTTTCCAGCTCAGCACCACGGGCGAACGCGGTTATTTCGGTTTGGTCGCCACCAACTCCACTGACGATGTTGAAGTCAGGGCGTTCCTGACCCCAGACCGCGAGCAATTCTTGGAATACGATCTAACAAGAATTATCAACAATCTGGCCAACCCCGAAAAACCCATCGTCGGCGTGATCGACGGGTTGGGGGTCATGGGGCGCCAGGAAGAGCGGATCCCGCCGGTGGCGTTGATCCGCCAAATGCAGCAAGTTTTTGAAATCCGCGGGCTGTTGTACGACGCCGAAGAAATTCCGCCAAACGCCGACGTTTTGATGGTAGTGCACCCGGCGGGCCTTCCGGCAAAAACCCAGTACGCCATTGACCAATACGTTTTGGCCGGCGGTCCGGCGATTTTTTTCCTCGACCCGTTCGCCGAGAATTCTCCGAAAAATCCGCAGAATAATGTCCAGTATCTGTTCCCGACCTCGGACCTCAACACGCTTTTGGCAGCCTGGGGTGTCGACCAGGTGGATGACCGGATTGTCGGTGATCGGCAAATGGCAATTCGGATCACAGGCTTCGCAGGACCAGAACGCATCGTCACCGAGTATGTGCCGTGGCTGCAAATTCGTCAGGATGCGTTCAATCAGGATGATGTGGTTACCGGGACGTTGCAATTGATGCGCATGTCCTCCGCTGGCGGCTTGCGGGAAACCGGATTGGAAGGGGTGACGTTTTCGCCGCTGATTCAGACCACCCGGGATTCAATGATGATTGATTCCATCGCTGTGCGGCGCCGGGGAGACCCCAAGATCTTGTTAGACCTGTTCGAGCCGGAAGGCATTCGTCAAACCGTCGCTGCGCGCATTACTGGAACGGTCAAAACCGCGTTCCCGGACGGAAAGCCACCCGACCCCACCGATTTTGGCCCGGCGCCGGGCGAGGAAGCCGAGCCTGAAGTGGAAGAAGCTCCTCAGCTGATGGAATCGACCAAACCCATCAACATCATCATCGTCGCCGACACCGACATGCTCATGGACAGCCACACGGTCAACCAGGCCGGGGCGCCCAGTTCCAGCAACGCCGATTTTGTTACCAACGCCGTTGAAAATTTGGCCGGTGGCGGGGCATTGATCGGCCTCCGTGGCCGGGGGCTTTCGCACCGGCCGTTTACCACTGTTGAACGCCTCGAGGACGAGGCCCGGGGCCGGTATTTCGAAACCGAGCAGCGGCTGACGGTGGAATTGGAAGAAACTCAGGATCGCCTCGCCGAACTTCAGGCCCAAGGCCGTGGCGGCGACTTCCAGCTTTTGACCCAAGAAGATCAGGAAGCCATTCTCGAATTTAACCGGCGGATGCTGACGATCCGTCAGGAGTTGCGCGATGTTCGCCGGGCGTTGAACGAGGACATAAACACCCTGGAATCCCGGTTACAGATGGCAAATATTGCGGCTATTCCGGCGATCGTCATTCTGATCGGGGTGTTGATCGCTTTGTGGCGGCGTGCCGCACTGCGCCGCGGCCGCAGCAGCGTCTAGGGATTTTGAGCCATGACCCCCAAATCTTTCGCAATTCTCGTGAGCGCAACCGCCATCGGATTTGCCGGCGCCATCGGCGCCGTCATCGTGGAAAGCCGAACATCCGCTGGCCCGGTTGAGATTGATCAACCGATGTTCCCCGAATTGGTGGCCCGGGCGAACGACGTCGCCGTCCTGCGGTTTCGGACAGGGGATTCGGAGTCCACAATTGTCCGCGCCGGGGATGGATGGGCGTTGGTGGAACGCGCCGGGTATCCGGTTCCGACTGACAACGTCCGGACGGTCGTGGGGGGAATCGCTTCGCTGCGGCGGTTCGAGGAAAAAACCGATCAGCCGAATTTGTACGCCAAGCTTGGGGTTCAGGATGTGGGGGGGGCCGACGCGAACTCCCGCGAAGTCATCCTGGAAACCGCCGACGGCGTCGAGCTGGCGGCGATCATCCTGGGGCGCATCAGCAACACGATGCAGTTCGACCCCTTGGGCGGCATGTATGTGCGCGAACCGGGCGACCCGCGAACGTGGTTGGTGCGCGGCACCGTCGCGCTGCCACCGACAGCCGCGGAATGGATGGTCCAGCAGGTGATCCACATTCCCGGCCCGGACATTCAAAAAGTCGTTATCAGCGAAGGCCCAGACGTGGTTTTGACAGCCGCCAAGCAGGATGACGAGGACCTTGTTCGCTACCATATGGTGCCAGAAATTGAAGGCACCCGGGCGGTGGACAGTGCCTGGAAGCAGGTGGCTTCCGGCGCCGTTTCCGTCGTTTTCGAAAATGTCCGGCCCATTGGCGAAATCGCAGGGGCCGAGACTACCCGGGTGGTGGAATACACCACGGCGGATGGTATGACGGTCACCGTTTCCACCTTCACGATTGACGATGTGGTGTGGGTAACCTTTTCGGCGGCGGCGGAGCCGGGAACCGAAGCCGAAACTAGGGCCGATGGGATCAACACGGTTGCTGCTGGCTGGGCCTATTTGCTGCCGGGGTACAAATTGCGCGCAATCCATCGGCAAGTGGCGGATTTGACCGAGCCGATCCCCGAGGAAGCCCCCCCTGGGGTCCCCGGGTTCCCTGGGGTCCCTGTGTTGCCGCCCGGGGTTCAACTTCCAGCCGGCGCGCTACCGCCAGGAATCAATTTGCCTGGCTTGGCACCGGGGCCCGCCGCGCCGGCCCCGATACCACCACCCGCCGGTGGTGCAGGCGGCGGCGGCTAGTTCCGATGGCAAGAATTGGCGGTTTTCCTGCAGGAAAAGCTGACTTTTTCATCTTTCCGTTGCTGGGCATAGACTCCTCCTTGACGGGGCCGAGTGGGGTGCCTACGATCCAACCAACTCGTGGGCATCAGCCCGCGAAGTTTAGTTCTATTAGTACAAAAAACGTTTCATGAAACCCTCGAGGGAGGAGACCCTGCAATGACTACAGGTAATACCCTACGCCGGATGGTTGCTCCGGTCGTGGGCGGCGCGCTTGCCGCCGCGATCGCGCTTCCGGCCGCCGCCGCTAACGTTTCTGAGTATCGCTTGGCGAACTCCGAGGCGGAGCCGCAAAACTGGCTCTCAACCCACGGAAACTACGAGGCACACCGGTATTCCGGATTGTCGCAAATCAACCGTGGCAACGTTGCAAACCTTAAAGCTGCGTGGATCGTGCCTATGGGCGCCACCGCGCTTGATGGTGCGCTCAATTCTCCGAATGCGGAAGTGCCGGTCCTCGCGGACGGCGGTTTCCTGTTCTTCAACGACGGTTGGGGCACCATTTACAAGCTCGACGCCCGTGATGGCAGCGCCTCGATTGTGTGGACCGCTGATCCGGCCACCGATAAAGAAGCCGAAGGCGCCCGTTCGCGCGGTGTCGCTCTGTGGGGCAGCATGGTCATCGGAAACAACGTTGACGGCCGTGTGGTTGCGGTGGACCGCAACACTGGCGAGTTCGTCTGGGATGTTCAGGTTGCTCGCACCGTCCTTGGTTACGACAACCTTGCTGGCGGCCCGGATGCCGAGCACTTTGTGATCGGCGAAAAATTTACTGCCGCGCCCATCGCGGCGGGCGGCGCCATGGGCCAGGAGGGCATTATTCTGGTCGGCCAAAGCGCTGGTGACTGGGGAACCCGCGGCTATCTCGCTGGCATCAATGCTGATGATGGCGCCGAGCTGTGGCGGACCTACACGGTCCCCAATCCGGGTGATCCGGGACACGAGACGTGGGCCGACGACCACAATGCGTGGCGTACCGGCGGTGCGGCTCTGTGGACCACCGGTTCGTACGACCCCTTGACTAGAATGACCTTCTGGGGCACGGGCAACCCGGTGCCGATGTTCGATCCTGAGTATCGCCCCGGCGACAACCTCTGGACCGACAGCATCCTTGCGTTCAACATTGATACTGGCGCCATCGAATGGGGCTTCCAGTACATCGCCAACGAATCTTGGGACTATGACGAAAACGGCGTGCACTTCCTGTTTGACCTCAATGGCAAGTCCACTCTGGGCCACTTTGCCCGGAACGGCTACTTCTACTCGATCGATGCCAGCGACGGCACGTTCGTAGGCGCCGGCCAGTATGTTGCAACAATTACTTGGACCGCTGGTTTGGACCCGAAGACCGGTCTGGCAGTCGAGTATGATCCGTCCAAACTGGTTCAGACCTATATTCCGGCGACCCGTGCTCTGCGGGCCTTCCCGGAAGTTCCGTCTTGCCCGACGCCTGCCGGTGGCCTGCGTTGGCAGCCTCCTGCGTTTAACCCGGTCAAGATGTTGGCATACGGTGCGGGCGACGACGGTTGCACGGAAGTCAATGTTGACCTCGAGAACGAAATCGTCGGTCCTCAGGGTGGTAACCCGAAGGGCCCGGGCGTCGTGTTCTTGGGCGGTGGCGGTGGATTCACCTCGCCGTTCGGCTCTCTGACCGCCATGAGCGTTGTTGACAACACGATCGCGGCCAAGGTGGTTGTGCCTTGGGGCAACCAGTCCGGCGTTTTGGCGACGGCTGGTGGCTTGGTGTTCACCGTCAACCGTGACGGCAACATCACTGCTTACAACGACGAAACTCTGACCGAAATGTGGAGCTTCCCTGGTGGTATCTCCACCAAGGCCCC
>JAKZSO010000140.1:0-11879 GCA_047517625.1 Alphaproteobacteria bacterium | reverse complement strand
AAGGGCTTTCGGGCGGCTGGAACTACGGATATTATTTCCCATGGTGTCGTTCTCCCTTTTGGGTTTGCAGCACCCGGAGCCTAACGGCCCCAGGAGAGCGACACCTACCTCAACTTTTCAACATCGACCGGGACATCCCCGGCGGCGGCGGCGCTTGCTCACCGCCGAGCGCTGGCGGTGGCGGACCTTCTCCCTCAAGCGGCGGCAGCGCCGGTTCTGGCGGCGGAGCATCGGGCCTCCGCGCAAATTTATCTTGATTGCCCGGGCGAGTTTTATTTTGGTCGGCCTTTCGCTGGCCTTCGGTACCCTGCTTCCTGGCCATATAATTGTCATAGGCTACTGACAATGTCTGCTCCACGGTCGGGCCGTTGGGATCGGTGTAGCCGTACCATTTGACCGGCGCGCTGGACGTCTGGGAGATGACGGATTTTCTTGCGCCTTTGCCGGAATTCTGACTCCAATCGGGGCCCCTTGGCCGGAGTCTTGGGCCAAGTCCATGATCCGCGGCTCGTGAAGGCGAACGGATCGTTGCTGTCGGTCGGGACGGGAGTCCAAACCGGGGCGCCCAGGTTAAGCGAGTTGTTGTTGCTTGCCATTTTCGTTGTTCCTTCGAGTTGGGGCCCACAAAAAAAGCCCCGCTGTTGCGGGGCTACGGTCGGGCCGGTTCGGTTGGATCGTAGGGAGGTGCTGGAAATCAGAACGCCAGTTCCGGTTTAGACCGGCAGGCGGGCGCGGAAATTCATCATCAGGGTGGTGCCCACCTACGCGCTGGTTTCCCGGATGTCAAGTGTTTTCTACTCTCGGTAGCGTGCAGGCGGCGCTAAATTTCTACGTTTTCGCCGCTTCTTCGGCCACCAGCTCTTTTTTCGACAGCTTGCCCACCAAGGTTTTGGGCAGTTCGTCGCGGAATTCAATGTCTTTAGGCATTTCGTGTTTTCCGAGCTTGGGCTCCAAGAATTCCCGCAATTCGTCCGCGGTCAGCGCCGCACCGTCAGCCAACTTCACAAAAGCCTTGATGCGTTGACCTTTGATGTCGTCCGGCAATCCCACCACGGTCACCTCGGCGACACCTGTGTGCTGATAGATCGCTTCTTCGACCACGCGGGGGAAAACGTTGAAACCGCCAATCAGGATCAAATCTTTGATCCGGTCGATCAGGAATGTATAGCCTTGCTCGTCCATATAGCCGATATCGCCCGTGTGCAGACGGCCATCAATCAGCGTGTTCTCGGTCTCACCAGGTTGGTTCCAATAACCGCTCATGACTTGGGGGCCTTCGATGCAGACCTCGCCCTTTTCGCCTTGGGGCAGGATTTTGGCGCGGTCCTCGCGGTCGACAATGGTGATAGTTGTGCTTGGAACCGGCTGGCCCACGGAGCCCGCTTTGTTTTCGGAAAACAGCGGGTTGGCGGCGGCAATGGGGGAAGTTTCCGTCACCCCATAGCCTTCGATCACCGTGCAGCCGGTGATGGCTTCAAACCGCTGCTTGACCTCCACAGGCAAGGGTGCGCCCCCGGAAACGCAGTATTTGATCGACGTCACGTCAACGCCCTTGATCAACGGTGAGTTGTTGATGGCGGCGTACATGGTGGGAACCCCGGGCAACAATGTCGGGCGCTTTTTGGCGATGTCTTTTAGGACCGCTTCAAGCTCAAACCGCGGGTGCATGATGATGGCGCCGCCGATCATCAGCGCCAGGTTCATGACCACCGAAAGTGCGAAAATGTGGAAGAACGGCAGCACCCCCATCATGCGCTCTTTGCCCAGTTCAACGCCTTCCAGCCACATCACCGCTTGGTGGGCGTTGGCGTACAGGTTGGCGTGGGACAGCATCGCGCCTTTTGGCACACCCGTTGTGCCTCCGGTGTATTGCAGAACCGCAAGGTCTGCTGGGTCAATTTCTACCGTGCTATGTGCGCCATCGTTGGCCAGCAATTGCGCGAAAGATATTTCATTGTTGCCGGAAGTTTTGGCGATGTCGCCGCGCTTCACCAAGGGGAAAAGCAGGCTTTTGGGGAACGGCAAAACTTCTTGCATGGTTCCGACGACCAGCTGTTTCAGTGTCGTTGTGCCGACCATCTTGGCGATCTTGGGGTACAGGACCTTCAGGTCCAAAGTGATCATTATTTCGGTGGCGGAATCTTCGATTTGATTGCGGATTTCGTCCTCGGCGGACAGAGGGCTGAAGCTGATGACTGTGGCGCCGGCTTTTAGCGCTGCGAAAAAGCTGACCACGAATTGCGGGCAGTTCGGCAGAAACAAGCCGACTCTGGAGCCCTTTTTGACGCCGAGCTTCTGCAGCCCGGCGGCGGCGCGATCCACCATCGCCGCAATGTCGGCATAGGTGTATGTGCGGCCGAGAAAATCGAGGCAAAGATTATTGGGGTATCGGGCCACCGAATCCGCCAGCATCGTGGGCAGCGGTTTGACCGGAATTTCGGCATGCCAGTCAATGTTTTTCGGATAGGCGGCTAGCCAGGGATGCTCTGCCATAGGTCACTCCCCCCCAATGGATTGACCTATGGTAGCCTGAGCTGGGCGGCGGCGCTACGTTTGGAGTGTACAGTGGGCAAAGAAGGACGGCTTTCTCCGGGGACCGAACTGCCTGCGTGGGAAACGGTGATCTCCGCCGCGCGCCAGCGCCGTTATCTGCTCAGTGCCGAAGTTGACCCCACTCGTTATGGCAAAATCGCCGATGTGTCGATCCTCGGCACCGATTGTTTTCTGTCCCTGCGCAAAGCCCGCATTCGCATCGACCGCCAGGTTCACCTTGAACAAACCCTCCACCAGCACGGCCCGGTCCGAATCGATGAAAAACTCGAAATCAAGGGCAACGTGGAGGCAGTGGACGAGACCCCGGTCGGGGCCAAAACCACGGCGGAGTTCGAGTTTTTAAGGGACGATGGATCGGTTGCAGTATCCGCCACGACCGTGACGCTGGAATCTGACCCGGGCAAGGGATCTGGCGTCGGCGGCGGCGGCGATCCGCGATCGGGGTTCGACCTGCTGTCCCAGAAACTGCTGATGCCCACCAAGGTCCAGGCTTATACCGAAGAACTAGGAAACCGCATTCACTTCGACCCGGCCTATGCGGTGCGATATGGCCTTCGTGCACCCCTTGCTTCTGGCTTGATGGCGCTGACCTGGGCCATCGAGGCGATTTCCGATTCCGGCGTTCCCCACTCCTTCGAGCTTTCCGCCCGCTTCCCGGCGCCGTTCTATTGGGACGACGGGGTGGATGTGATGGTCGACAAAGCGACCGGCAACAAGTCCTCCAAACGAATTCGCTGCGTGGCTTCGACCGGCGCATTCGCCTGCGAGGCCACGATCCAGGCTGCTCCAGAGTGATTGAGCCATCCCGCGGCCAGTGGGACGACGGAATTTGCCAGCCCAACGCTAAGTCCATCAAATCCGCTGGCGATCGTCTTAGATCCGGCCAACTGGTGGCGTTCCCGACCGAAACGGTTTACGGCCTTGGCGCAGACGCCACTAACGACCATGCAGTCCGGTCTGTTTTCGCCGCCAAAGGACGGCCCCAGTCGAACCCCTTGATCGTCCATGTGCCCGACGCCGAAGGTGCCGCAAAACTCACACGATTTGATGACCGCGCCGTCAGCCTTGCGGCGGCCTTTTGGCCAGGCCCGCTGACGCTGGTGTTGGAGCGCGCTGCGGACTGTCCGGTGGCCACACGCGTCTCGGCTGGGCTATCGACGATTGCCGTGCGGGCTCCGAATCACGCCGTGGCCCAGGCGGTGCTGAAGGCTACCGGCCGGCCCTTGGCCGCGCCCAGCGCCAACCCATCGGGGCGTCTTAGCCCAACCACCGCCGAGCATGTGGCGGAGGGTTTGGATGGTGGGTCGGTCATGATTTTGGACGGCGGACCTTGCACCGTGGGCATCGAATCCACGGTGCTTGCGGTGGATGAAGACACCCCGGTCGTGCTCCGGCCGGGTGCTGTCTCAGCTGGAGCCTTGGCGGATGTCCTTGGGCACCCAGTGGAGCTTTCGGCCAGCGCGGTAGCGATCGGTCCCGCGCGATCTCCCGGCACCATGGCCAGCCACTATGCGCCCCGGGCAAAGCTGCGACTCAATGCAAATGCCGTCGCTGGGGACGAAGGCCTGCTGGCTTTTGGTGCCGGCGCACCCCCAGGGGCCGCCATCACCCGGAACCTGAGCGACGCCGCCGATCTGGGCGAAGCCGCGGAACGACTGTACCGGTATTTGAGGGAAATCGATCAGTCCGGCGTTCGGGTCATCGCCGTGGCGCCAATTCCAAGCACAGGGATCGGAGCGGCCATCAATGATCGGCTAGACCGCGCCGCCGCGCCACGGGGCTAGTCGTTCGGTGGCCATTTCCTCGGATATTTTGGCGCGCCTGAAAGAGATCACCGGACCCGACGGATGGGTGGAGGACGAAGCCGCTATGGCTCAGTACTTGTCTGAGCCGCGCGGTTTATTTTACGGCCAATCCCCGATGGTTTTGCGGCCAGGCTCCACCGATGAAGTGTCGGCCATTGTGTGCGAATGCGCGGCGCAGAAAATCCCGATCGTGGCCCAGGGCGGCAACACCGGCCTGGTTGGCGGGCAAATCCCGTCCCCCCAGGGCGACCAAATCGTTGTCACGATGGGACGGATGAACAAAATCCGCGATGTCGATCCGGTGGGTGGGACGCTGACTGCCGAGGCTGGCTGCATACTTGCATCGGTGCAGACGGCGGCACGGGCGGTTGATCGGTTGTTCCCGCTGAGCCTGGCGGCCGAAGGATCGTGTCAAATCGGCGGAAATCTAGCCACCAACGCCGGCGGGACCCAAGTGCTTCGCTATGGCACCGCCCGGGCATTGACCTTGGGCTTGGAGGTCGTCTTTGCGAATGGCGAAATTTGGGACGGCCTCAGGGCTTTGCAAAAGGACAACACTGGCTACGACCTCAAGGACCTTATTGTCGGTTCGGAAGGAACCCTGGGGATCATAACGGCTGCGGTGTTGCGCCTGTTTCCCCTGCCCCGGCAATCGGTCACAGCGGTTGCCGGATTGACGAGCATCGCCGCCGCCGTGGAGGTGATGGCCCGCCTGCAAACTGCGAGCGGTGAGCGCACGGTCGCCTTTGAACTGATGTCGGGTTCTTCCATCGATCTGGTGCTCAAGCACATGGATGGCACCGCGGCCCCGCTGGCCACCGCCGCCCCCTGGTACGCGTTGATGGAATTTCACGGAGGCACCGGTGAGGACCTGGTGCCAGCGGTCGAAGCCGGGCTGGCCGCAGCACTGGATGCGGGAATCCTTGCCGACGTTGCCATCTCCCAAAGCGTCGGCCAGGCCCAGACCATGTGGAAACTCCGGGAGTTAATTCCCGCCGCCCAGACCCACGAAGGGGCCAGCATCAAGAACGACGTCGGCGTTCCCACCCGCAGAGCGGCAGAGTTCGTCGAGGCCTGCGCCAGAGTTGTCGAGGAAAAAATTCCGGGTTCAAGAATGGTCGTGTTCGGCCATCTGGGGGACGGCAATCTTCACATGAACGTTTCCCAGCCCGGCGGGCTTGAGGCACGAGCGTTTCTGGACCAGTGGGATGTGGTGACCGGAGCAGTTCACGATCTGGCGGTGGAGTTTGGCGGGACGTTCAGTGCCGAGCACGGCATCGGCCAGCTAAAGCGCGGCGAAATGGTGCGCCACAAATCAACTTCAGAACTGGAATCAATGCGCCGGATCAAGGCGGCGTTTGATCCCAATAACATCTTGAACCCCGGCAAGGTCCTATAGGGCGCTATTCCTCCAGGGTGACCCCGTACAAAGTCGGGTCTTCTTCGACACCTTTCAGTTCGAACGTGCCTTTGTCCTCGAATTTAACTTTGCTCCCTGCGCTGAGTTCGCGGACGACGGACGAAACAAAAATCCCATCGTTGTCAGCCTTGTCGCATATGCGGGCGGCCAGCTGCACGGTGGTGCCAAACAGATCACCATCCTCGGCAATCGGCTCCCCTGCATTAACGCCAATGCGAATATGCAGAGGGATATCGGGGTCTTTCTCTCGCCGCCTGGCCAGATCCTCTTGCATGGTGACTGCACTTTCTACCGCGTCGGGGCACGAATCGAAGGACGCCATAATCCCATCCCCGGTGTGTTTGATTTCATTGCCGCGGTGGGATTTCAGTGCGGCACGAACCACGATGTTGTGCATGCGGACGACATTCTGGGCCTCTGAATCCCCCAGGGTCTGGTTCAATTGTGTCGACCCAACAATATCCTTGAACATCACCGCGATGGGGCCGCCGGTCGTTTTCTTTTCCCCAGGTTTGCGGAATTCCTCTAGTGCCTCGGATAGCTCTAGTTTTGCGTCGCCCTTGTCAGCGATGAAGCCGTGCATGGCATCGCCCCCGGCCTTGAACATTTTTGCGTAGCTGGGGTCCAACAAATATTCATCGTACTTTTCGCCGAATTTTCGAACGACATCCTTGCTCGACCCCAAAAGTGAAACCGAGGTTTCAAGGATTTTGATGAATTCCTTGTTGTCCAGTTCGTTTTCTCTGCCGATCGCTTCCGCCGCACCGGCCAAGAAAAGATGGCACCCGAATTTGCTAATGGCGTCGAGTTCAAAGCCATCCTTCATAAAGCTCGATAGTGATCCTTCCAGAAATTTTAGGATGGCGACCTTGGCTTCTTTGAAAGGCTCAGCGGACTCATCGACCCCATCTTCTTCGTCCTCGACGTCCTCGCCCGCTTCATCGCTGTCCACCGATTCGTCGTCCGCCGCAACGGCGCGCGGAGCCGTTGGTGCGCCGGGGGCGGCGGCCTCAGCAATCGAAGCGTCGCCCTTTTGCTTTTTCTTTTTTCCGACGGGCCCAGCGGCATCGGCCTCCGCCGCAGTTCCTGGTGGGGCGGCTGGTGCGCCCGCGGGCGCGGCGGGCGGTTCTTGTCCAGACGCAACCGGCCTGAGCACCGGCGCTCGGGCCACGGCAATTGCCTCTTGTTGCTCCTCTAGCGCAGCCGTTTCACCGGATGCCAGCAGCTGATCCCGCAACACATGCCTATCCGAAGAGGTCAGGAAAAATCGGCCAAGCAGCCAAACGCACACGCCAAACGACAGTGCAAAAACGATTAGCGCTTGCGCGATCAAGCCCATTGGTGCCGCCTATGCCGCGGGAGGCCGGTTTGCGGGGCTATACCCCACACCGCTCTCTATTCCCGGTTTTAGAAAATGCCTGGATGGAATTTGCCCTCCCGCATCTACAAATCCGGCTAAGTCCCGGATTCTTGATCGAAATGCCCGCATTTGCAACTACAGCCCCAATTCCGCGCCACACGGCGATCCGGGACCACTATCGTAAAGTTCGACCGGAATCGGGTCGCGACGAAGGCGGGAAGGGTAGTATAAGACCGGGATGCGAGAGATCTTGACCTTTGGAGACAACAAACGATGACGACAGCGGATCTTGAAGCGATTGCGAATCGCATGGTGACGGGTGGCAGGGGCATTCTTGCCGCGGATGAGAGTTCTGGAACTGCCAACAAGCGGTTAGCCAGCGTTAAAGTGGAGGCGACCGAGGATAATCGGCGCGATTACCGGGAAATGCTGTTTCGCACCCCGGACCTTGGCAAACACATTTCGGGCACAATTTTGTATGACGAGACCCTTCGCCAAAGCGCTGCCGACGGGACACCGTTTGTGAAATTGCTGCAAGACCAAGACATCATGCCGGGGATCAAGGTGGACACCGGTGCGATGGTGCTTGCTGGGTCACCCAACGAGAAAATCACCGAAGGCCTTGATGGACTGCGTGATCGGCTAAACGAGTACGTTGCACTGGGCTCCAAATTCACCAAATGGCGTGCGGTCATCACTATCGGGGATGGACTCCCATCGGAATACTGCATGAACGCCAATGCCCACGCGTTGGCCCGGTACGCAAAGCTGGTCCAAGAGGCGGGAATGGTTCCAATTGTCGAGCCAGAGGTGCTGATGGACGGTTCCCATTCTATCGATACCTGTCAGGAAGTGAGCGAGGCCACCTTACACCGGGTGTTCAACGCCCTTGTCGGCCAAGGCGTGGTTTTGGAAGGGATGATTCTGAAGCCCAACATGGTGATTTCCGCGATGGATTGCTCGACCCAAGCGGGGGTGGAGCAGGTCGCCGATTGGACCGTGCAAACCTTGAAGCGCAGGGTTCCGGCGGCAGTGCCGGGGATCGCTTTCCTATCGGGCGGCCAATCAGAAGTGCTGGCATCGGAGCACCTGAATGCCATGAACCAATTGGGCGATCTCCCCTGGACCCTCAGCTTCTCCTATGGCCGGGCGCTGCAGCATTCCGCGCTGAACACCTGGGCTGGCAACAGTGACCAAGTGGTGGCGGGCCAGGGCAAACTCGCCCACCGGGCGCACATGAACTTTGCCGCGGCGATGGGCAAATATTCAGCGGAACTCGAACAAGCAGCGTAGATTCGGCGACAAATCGGGTTTGATCGGGCGGTGGCGAAAGCCACCGTTTTTTTGTGTACGATCCTTACCGCGCTCTTTGGGCGATCCCGTTCGGGCTTATCGGGCTCTGAGATAGTGGATCGAAAACAGTTTTTCGGACCAAGTTTGGAGGGGCGCAAAACCCGCTTCCCCTGCCAGGTTCAAGAATTCTTCGATCCCGTATTTGTAGGAATTTTCGGTATGGATGCTTTCACCCTCGGTGAACGAAAATTCCTTCCCCGCCACCTGAACAGTCTGGTCCGTGCGACTGACTAGGTGCATTTCGATGCGGCCCTCGGCGACGTTATACGGCGCGTGATGGTGGAAGCTCCCAGGATCGAAATTGCCGTCAAGCTCGCGGTTGATTCGAACCAGCAAATTGCGATTGAAATCAGCGGTCACACCTTGGGCGTCGTTGTAGGCTTCCAACAAAATCTGGTTGTCTTTTTTGAGGTCCACCCCAATCAGCAAATCGCCGCCGGGGCGTACGACCCGGGCGATTGACGCCAGCAGCCGGATCGCGTCCGGATGAGAAAAGTTGCCGATGGTGGATCCCGGGAAAAACCCAATTTTTTTCGAACCCCCGTTCCCCACCAGCGCCCCAATATCCAGCGAGCTGGCGAAATCGGCGACCACGGGCCGGATTTCGATTTGGGGGAATTCCAGCGCCAAGTGACGGGATGAAACGGTTAAATGCTCTTTGGAGATGTCGATGGGGACAAATGCTTTGAGGTTGTCCATCGCCGCCAAAAGAATGCGGATTTTCAACAGCGATCCGGCGCCAAACTCCACCAAGGTTGCCCCGGTGCCCATTAGCCCGGCAATCGCTGCAGCATTCGAGCTCAGCAGGTCTATTTCGGTTCTGGTTGGGTAATACTGGTCCAGCTGGGTGATTTCGTCGAAAAGCCGCGACCCATTTTCGTCATAAAAGAACTTGCTCGGCAGGGTCTTTTGATCTCTGCCCAGGCCGGACCACACCTCATTCCGGAAATCGGCCAAATCCGGACCCAAGTTTTGCACCGTATGGGTGGCGGCGCGCGCGGGGCTGGCCTCGGACATCACATCAGACATCGGATGCCAGCCTAAAACCGCTGAATTGCCAGCGGTCGGAAGGATAAAAGAAATTGCGATATGTGGCGCGTATATGTCCAGGCGGGGTGACACAAGACCCGCCCCGCAAAACCAGCTGGCTTGCCATAAACTTGCCGTTGTATTCGGCCACCGTGCCCTCGGTGGCACGAAACCCGGGATAGGGTACGAACGGGCTTTGTGTCCATTCCCAAACATCCCCGTACGCTTGATCTAGCTGGCTTTTCTCTGGCGCGGGTGCAGGCTGCAGCAGCCCGTTTTCCAGAAGATTGCCGGCCGGCGGCAGGGCGGCGGCAGCCACTTCCCACTCCGCTTCAGTTGGCAGACGGTGGCCGGCCCAGCGGGCAAAAGCGTCCGCTTCCAGAAAGCTAACATGACAAACCGGTGCGGCCAAGTTCAACGGTCGCAGCCCGCCCAATCCAAATTCCTGCCATCCGGAGTTCGTCTTGACCCAGTACAATGGCGCCTTCCAACCGCCCTCGGCGACCGCGGAACGTCCGATCCAAAGCCAATGGCGGTAGTCTGTGTAACCGCCGTCCTCGATGAACGCCAAATACTCGCCGTTGGTCACCGGCCGCGACGCCAATCGGAATGGGTTTAGATAAACTTTGTGTCGCGGGCCTTCACAGTCGAAGGCGAAGTCGCCACCGTCATGACCGATTTCGACAACGCCGCCCGCGAGTTCATTCCATTCGAGCGGCGGGGCCGTGCCTGACGGGACCGTCGGCAAATCGTCGCGATAGGCGGGAAATTCGGGATTGCGCGACAGCAAATGCATGATGTCGGTGAGCAGAAGCTCTTGGTGCTGCTGCTCGTGGTTCAGCGCCAGATCCAACAGTGCCTTAAACTCAGCCCAATTGCTGTCGTCGAGGTCGGCGATCAAGGTCTCCATTGCGGCATCGACCGCCGCGCGAAATCCTTGGATTTCATCCCCAGACGGCCGCGTCAGCAATCCCCTGTCAGGCCGTTCGAATCGCGGGCCAATGCCTTCGTAATAGGAATTGAACAAAAATGCGAAAGCGGGATCGTGCTCCTGGTATCCAGCGTCAAATCCCTTCAGCAGAACCGTTTCGAACAGCCACGTGGTGTGGGCCCGGTGCCATTTGGTTGGGCTGGCGTCGGGCATGGACTGCACCACCTGGTCCTCCGGCGACAAGGGTGCAGCAATATCCTCGGTCCAGGTGCGAACAATCCGGTAGCGCTCGACCGCGTGCTGACGCTTTGGCGTCAGAGGGTTCCCGGCAGTTTGGCGCGAATGAACGGTCACTGGGGTCACTGCACGATCTGGAGTTGGTGAAAAGGCCGCCGGGTGGGCGCGGCCAAGGCGTTGACTACAGCATGGATATGAGCGCGATAGCAAATTTCCCAAGTTCAACGGATCGTGACGTCACAACCCTGCAAAACCCCCTCTTAATCGGCAAACAATCTGCCCCTTGAACTCCGTGCCCGTGGCTTTACCTTGATGCAAGGGCCTTACAACCGCCGAAGCGAGACGATGGACAAACCCGAGCTAAAAAAGATCCTTTACGCCGAAGACGAGCCGGACATCCGTCAGATTGCGACGCTTGCGTTCGAGGCGATGGGAGGGTTCGAAGTCGTGACCTGTGAGACCGGCGAAACCGTGGTGGAACGTGCCCACGCGTTTCAGCCTGATTTGGTGGTGTTGGATGTCATGATGCCGGGGGTCGATGGCCCCGGAGCAATGGGAGCGTAGCGCCAGACAGAGGAGTTCCAGGATACGCCGATGGTTTTCATGACCGCCAAGGTCATGCCTGCCGAATTGGAACGGTTCAAACAGTTGGGGGCGCTGGATGTCATTACCAAGCCATTCGATCCAACCACCTTATGTGATCAGCTTCGCAGGATTTGGGACGAGCACCACGAAAACGTTTGACCGGAGAGAAATCCCCTCAAATGGAGTCGCCTGCTCAAGAAATAAAGTGCTTGGCCCGTTGCCAGGAATTGCAGGCCAAGCCGTAGCTTCACGATCTGAAAGTGATTGTTGTGTCCGGACAATCCAGCAAGTGCCGGAACGATCAGGCTCGGGAAGTTGGTGCCGAGAGACATATCGTCAAGCCAATCGGAGTCGCCACTTTTGCATCGCAAGTCGAGCAAATCGTCGGCGAACCTCCGTGAGCCGGGAAATCATGCCCTTGGAAGACGAGGCCTAGTTTGAAAACTGGTGCCCAGGGGCGGACTCGAACCACCGACACGCGGATTTTCAGTCCACTGCTCTACCAACTGAGCTACCTGGGCATTGAGATAAGCGCTGCAATTCCGCGTTTTCTTAGGCGATATAATAAGGGCTGTCCAGCGCACGGCCCATGGGGGCTTGGTCGCT
>JAKZSO010000139.1:0-11389 GCA_047517625.1 Alphaproteobacteria bacterium | reverse complement strand
GCCCATGTCGTCCAGCGCCGCCTCCAGAGCCGCTGCTTGGGCCTGGGTTTCCTCCAGGATGGGTGATCGGCCACCAATGTGGCCATAAATTTTACGGGCGATCGGGGCCCGGCGCCGCGAAATGAATTGCGCCAACAGCCACCGCAGGGGTTGACCCATGCGCAAGATTGCCGGGTCATTGAACAGATTGAATAAGAACGGCAGCACCGCCTCGGGGCGATCAGGGCCGCCCAGGTTGAACAGGATTACGGCAGTTTTTTGATCGCTCACGAAACCGACTGGTGGACTTGGTCGATCAATTGGGTGACGTGTTCCGGCGGTGTGTATTT
Organism: Alphaproteobacteria bacterium; assembly: GCA_047517625.1. GTDB lineage: Bacteria > Pseudomonadota > Alphaproteobacteria > UBA2966 > CAIVPW01 > JABHVE01. The sequence goes on along the minus strand of JAKZSO010000139.1, from coordinate 11,060 downwards.
GGCAATGCCGTGACCAAGGTTGAAAATATGCGGGCGGCCGGAAAACCCCGAAACAACGCGGCGAACTTCGGTGGTCAAAGCTTCACCCCCGGCCACCAGCGCCTGGGGGTCCAAATTTCCCTGGATCGTACACCCGGAATCCAGGTGCTCCGACGCCCAGCCCACCGGAACCGATTGATCCAGGCTGACGCCACTCACCCCGGTGTCGCGGACAAAATCCAGATACCCGGCCCCGGCGCCCTTGGGAAAGCCGATGACCGGCACCCCCGGCCGGGCGGCGTTTACCTTGGCGGCGATTTCAGCATTGGGTTGGATGCACCAACGGCGAAAAAGTGGCTCTGGCAACGCCCCGGCCCAGCTATCGAACAGCTGCACAGCCTCGGCTCCAGCGTCAATTTGCGCGACCAAATAGGTTTCCGTGGCGTCCACGAGCATGGCCATCAGCGCCCCAAATTCGCCGGGCGCCCGGTACGCCCAGCCCAGGATGTTGGAAAAATCCGTGCCGCCGCGGCCTTCGACCATATAGGTGGCCACCGTCCAAGGCGCCCCGGCGAAGCCGATCAGCGCCACGGTTTCCGGCAGCTCTTTCGCCAGAATACGCAAGGTCTCGAACACCGGGGCAACCCCATCGGTCACCGCTTCCGGGGTCAGTCTGGCGATGTCAGCCCCGGTGCGAATGGGGGTAATGACCGGGCCCTCGCCTTCCTGAAACTCCAACGCCGCGCCCATGGCGTCTGGCACCAGCAAAATATCGGCGAAAACGATCGCGGCATCCAGATCGTAGCGGTGCAAAGGCTGCAAAGTAACTTCCGCCGCCAACTCGGGTGTGTAGCAAAGTTCCAGGAACCCCGAGACGCCAGCCCGAACCTCGCGATACTCTGGCAAATAGCGCCCGGCTTGCCGCATCAACCAAATGGGTGGCGTCGGTTGACGTTCCCCCGCCAACGCACGCAAAAAGGGCTTAGTGGGTTTCTCGGGCGCCATGGTTTGCTTGGTGCCGCTTTCTATCTAATAGAGAGAGCTAGGATTGTAGTAGTAGATGGATCTATGTGAATCGGGGATTAAAAATTCATCCCCATTTTTTTCAGCGGTCCAGGCTGGCGATGGCGCGCGAGAGGGGACCTGTACCCGGTTTTCCCATCGGTGAATAATTTTTATGAACACGGTAAAAGCGCTGGAAGAGTTTTGACGTCGTCGGTGATTGTTGAAAATAGCGGCCCTAATCTGGCGCAATCCACTTATGTTTCTGTATCCAGCCAAAAGTTATCCACATAGATATCCAAAACCGAATGACCCAATCGTTAACACTCCTACTCGCCAGCGCTAGTCCGGTCAGGGCCGAAATGCTCGGCGCGGCGGGGGTTGCGTTTTCGCTGGATACCGCGGAAATGGACGAAGCGGAAATCAGAACAGCGATGAAATCGTCCGATGCCGCGGATGTGGCTGGCGCTTTGGCCGAAAGAAAAGCCTTGGCCGTCAGCGCCCGGCATTCAGGCGCATGGGTGATCGGGGCGGATCAAATTTTGAATTTCGCCGGCCAATTGCTGGGCAAGCCCGGGGATACCGATGGCGCCAGGGCCCAGTTGTTGGCCCTGCGCGGCCACAGCCATCAATTGCTGACCTCGGTCTGTGTGGCCCGGGACGACCAGGTGATTTGGCGGCACACGGAACGGGCGAATTTGACCATGCGCGAATTTTCCGACGCCTATCTGGAAACGTATTTGGACCACGCGGGCGACGCCCTGGGCTCTCCCGGTGGGTATCACTTGGAATCACTGGGTGCCGGGCTTTTCGCCAAAGTCGATGGCGATCATTTCTCCATTCTTGGCTTACCGTTGCTGCCTTTGCTCGAATTTCTCCGCGGCCAAGGTAGCATCCCGGTCTAGGCAATGACTGGCATCAAAGACATGATCCGCGCTCAAATCCCCGCGGCGGCGGCGGACGCCAAAACCTTGGCGGCAGTGATTGGTTGGCCCATCGGTCATTCGTTGTCGCCGCGGCTGCACGGATACTGGTTGCGGCAATACGCCGTCGATGGGGCTTACATACCCCTGGCGGTACAGCCGGAAACCTTTGACGCGGTGACGGCGGCCCTGCCAGGCATGAGATTCGCCGGATGGAACGTGACCGTGCCCCACAAGCATGCGGCGCTGGCAGCGGTCACCGACGTTGATGAGCATGGCGCGCGCATTGGCGCGGTGAACACCGTGGTGGTGGGCGACAACGGCGCCACGCATGGGTCCAACACTGATGGTTTTGGTTTCTTGCAAAACCTGCGATCGGAAGCCCCCGATTGGGACCCCAGCGCCAGTCCCGCCGTGGTGGTGGGGGCAGGGGGTGCGGCAAAATCCGTGGCCTGGGCTCTGGCGGACGCCGGCGCGCCTGAACTGCGCATTCTCAATCGTACGGCCTCCCGGGCCGGGGCCTTGGCCGCGGCGATCGGCGACCCTGCCACGCCGGTGGCCTGGGATGACTGGGCAAAAGCGTTGGACGGCGCCGGGATTCTCGTCAACGCCACCGCCCTTGGCATGACCGGCCAACCGGGCTTGGGATTGCCATTGGATGCCTTGCCCGGCGATGCGGTGGTCAATGATTTGGTCTATGCGCCCGGGATGACCGGGTTGCTGGAACAAGCCCGGGCCCGGGGAAATCCAATCGTCGGCGGTCTTGGCATGTTGTTGCACCAAGCCCGGCGTGGGTTCGCAGCCTGGTTTGGCACTGAGCCGGAAGTCACCGCCGCGCTGCGCGCACATGTCGCCGCCGGCCTAGCGAAACATTTAGAATGATTGTCCTGGGCCTAACCGGGTCCATCGGTTCCGGAAAATCCGAGGCGGCCAAGACGTTCCGGGCTTTGGGCTGCCCGGTGTTCGATGCCGATGCCGAAACTCACCGGCTGCTGGCCGATGACCCCGGCGCGATCTTCGATGTCGCCGCCATGTTCCCCGATGCAGTGACCGGCGGGGTCGTTGACCGCAAGGAAGTTGCCGATTTGGTGTTCGCGCGTCCTGAGGCCTTGGACGGCCTGGAGGCGGTGATCCATCCCAAAATTCGGGCCTCGGCGGAGCGCTTCGTGGATCAAAACCGGCGAGAAGGCGTGCCGTTGATCGTCCTGGAATTGCCCCTGTTGTTCGAGGCCGGAATGGAAACCCTGTGCACACACATCTCCGTGGTCACGGTTTCCTGGGACGAGCAGGACCAGCGGGTGCTGGATCGTCCCGGCATGACTCCGGCGCGTCTGGCGGCCATTCGCGCGCGGCAACTGGACCCAGAGGAACAAAAATCCCGGGCCGATTTCATGATCGACTCAATGACCGGCAGGCAGGATATGGTGGATCAGATCGGAACGATCGTCACGGGCTTAAGTGCCCGTCGGCAATAGAGTTTCTCATGCGCGAAGTCGTCTTGGATACGGAAACAACGGGCCTCAGCCCCGCCACAGGCGATCGGGTGGTGGAGATCGGCTGTGTGGAGGTGATCAATTTCCTGCCCACGGGCCGCACCTTTCAAGTCTATCTGGACCCTGAAATGTCGATGCCTTATGGGGCCTTGCAAATTCACGGCCTCACTGACGAATTTTTGCGGGGCAAGCCTAAGTTCGCCGAGATAGCGGGGGATTTCGTCGCCTTCATCGAAGGCGCTCAAATCATCGCCCACAACGCCGATTTCGACATTGGGTTTTTGAACGCCGAGCTCGCCCTGGCCGGCCGCCCCTTCATCACATCGAGGGTTCTGGACACCGTACGCTTGGCCCGGAAAAAGTATCCCGGCGCCCAGAACAGCCTGGATGCCCTGTGCCGGCGCTTCAACATCAACACCTCGGCCCGGGAGAAGCATGGCGCCCTGTTGGATGCCGACCTGCTGGCCCAGGTGTATTTGGAAATCGTCGACGGCCGTCAGCCGGGGCTGACTTTGGCCGCAACACCGACCGCCGCGGATCAAATGGCTGGGTCAGCCAATGGCCAGACGGCGGCTGGGCCATTGCGTGCGCCCCGCGAACATCGGCCCAGCGACGACGAGCTGATCGCCCACGCGGCGTTTGTGAAAACCCTGAACGAACCGGTCTGGGCCTGGTAAGCGCGAATCTTGTTTGTCCCCGCGAACGCGCAGCCAAACAGGTGAATCCGCACGCCAAAAGAACGTTGCGCTGAATTCCCGCGGCCTAAAAAAGGGCGCGGGAATGGTCGCAAATTTGTTGCTAAATCAGGCCTTTGCAGGGGCCGGAGCTTTGGCGCCGCCCCGGTTGTTGCGGTACAGACGGCCAAAATCGATGGGATCCAGCAACAGCGGTGGGAAGCCGCCCTCGCGGGTGGTGTCGGCGATCACCCGCCGGGCAAAGGGGAACAAGATCCGCGGGCATTCCACCAGGCACATGCCTTCCAGGCGGTCTTTGGGGAAATTTTCCAGCGCGAACAGCCCGGCATAAACCAACTCCACGACGAAAATGGTGCCTTCGTCGCGAGTCCCATTGGCGTTGATGCGCAGCGCCACTTCGTAATGATCCTGGCCCAGAGGTTTGGCTTCAACATCCACGTTGACTTGGATTTTCGGCGCCCCAGCGGTGTCGGACAGGCTTTTCGGCGCCGCTGGGTTTTCGAACGAAAAGTCCTTGATGTACTGGGTGCGAACACTGATTTTCGGAACTGGCTCGCCGGCTGGCGCATTTTCGGGTGGCTTGGCTTCGCCTGCACCTTTTTTGGCATCGGTTTTCGCCATGGTTTTCTCCGGAAAGCGCTGGGCGCGGGTTTATTTGGGATCGTCGTCGGCTCGGTCTGGCTGGGGATCAATTTCGCGAAATTCGCCATCAATCACCCGGTTTTTCCAATCGCCGCCACCATCGTCCGGCCCCGATCCCGTGTCAAGCAAGCGGCGGACAAGCACGCCGCGCAGCCACAGCCGGAACCACGGCACCAGCAAGACCCCGCCCACCGCGTCGGTGACAAACCCGGGTGTGATCAACAATAATCCAGACGCAAACAAACACACACCATCGAAGACTTCGGCCAGCGGAACCTGGCCCCGAGACAGCGTGGCTTGGGGGCCGACCGGGCGGTGGCCAAACCCTGGCTGCGGACCATGTACGCGCCCGTAAAAGCCGTAATCACGATTATTGCCAGAGCGGGCACCACCCCAATGATGCCCCCGACCTGGATCAAAACCCCGATTTCCACCAAAGGAATGGCGATAAACGCGATCAGTAAATACATGCCCATTGGAAACCCCTTTGTTCACGACCATGTGCCACACTGAGTCATAGGCTGGACCAAAGGCCCGTCCATCGCTAGTCTGCAAGGTCGGACCGACCTAAGTCCAGGAATCCGGGCGGATTATCCGCTGCGGTAGCTTGGGGTCGTATTTAACGTTTAGGGTGGGCGCTGACGTGCAGTTTCTCGATATCATCTTCTTCGCCTTGGTGGCGGCGTTCGTCATTTTTCGCCTAAGCCGGACCTTGGGCAGTCGTCCTGACAACACACGGGTCGGCCCCAACCGGCGCGACGCAGGCGATACCGGTGACAACGTAGTCAGCCTGGTGAACCGTGATGTTCCCGAGCTTGAATCCGGCGCTGAAGCCCCGGATTCGGACGAAGCAGCCCTGACAGCGGCGGGCATTGCCGAAATCCGCCTGCAAGACCCAGGGTTCGATACCAACCAGTTCCTTGCCGGCGCCAAGGCCGCCTACGAGGCTGTGGTTACCGCGTTCGCCTCGGGCGATCGCGACACCCTCGGCAGATTGCTGACCCGGGACGTCTTGGATAATTTTTCCGGCGCCATCGATGAACGCGAAGAACGTGGCGAAACCCTGGAAACCACCGTGGTTGGGGTGTCGTCAGCTGACGTTGTCGATGCCCGCATGGCCGGCCGCACTGCCGAGGTCACGGTGAAATTCGTTACCGAGTTAATGAATGTGATCCGCGACGCCACCGGGGCCCTGCCCGAAGGCAAATCGGACTCCGTCCGCGTGGTCACCGATATCTGGACCTTTGTCCGCGATGTCGGGGGCTCTGACCCCAACTGGGCGCTGGCGGAAACCCGCAGCCCGGCTTAAGCCACAATTCAGCCCGCCCCTTTTTTCATGGGGAAGAACGACCGCCAGCCAACGCCTGACGAACTTCGCCTGTGGCGCGAAGCCGTGTCCGCTGACCAACCGCGGGTTCCGTCTAAGCCGCGCCCCCATTCCGGACCAGCCGGAGCCAATAACCCCAAGCGGCGTTCACCAGTTCAATCACCCGGCGCTTTGGGCAAGCACGAAGCCAGAACCATCAAACGCGGGCGCCTGGCCATCGACGACCGCATCGATCTGCACGGCATGACCCAAGACATCGCCCATGACGAGCTGACGGGGTTCATTCAGGATGCAGCCCGGCGCGGCCACAAATGCGTGCTGGTGATTACCGGCAAGGGAACGCCGCGCAACGACCGCGAGGACATCCAGAGCATGCTCCGGCGCCCGGGAGTGTTGCGCACGGTGGTGCCCGGGTGGCTGTCCGGCCCCGAGTTGAGCCGTCATATCATTGGTTTCCAGCCCGCGTTACCCCGGGACGGCGGTGGCGGCGCCCTCTACGTCCTGCTGCGCAGGGGCTGATCAGCCCAGCGGCGCTTCAAGCTTCAAAAATCGCGCTAATTCGTTTTTGAATGGATTCCGCCGCTTTTGCCGGATCGTCTGCCCTGGCGATCGGTCGTCCCACGACGATATAGTCAGCGCCGCTGTCGAACGCTTCCTCCACATCAACGGTCCGTTTGTGGTCGTCCTTGTTTTCGATCGGCCGAATTCCGGGAACAACGATGATGAATGCGTCACCAAATTCGCGGCGAAGATCTTTCACTTCCAGTCCCGAAGAAATCACCCCCTCGCACCCAACCGCCAAGGCACGCCTCGCCCGGGACAAAACCAGTTGCTTGGGGTCCACCGTGTCGGGATAGCCAAGATCGTGAAGGTCCTTATTGTCCAGGCTAGTCAGTGCCGTCACCGCAAGAATCTTGAGGCCGTTTCTTTCTCGGCATGCCGCTTCAAGAATGTCTTCATTGCCGTGCACGGTCACAAAAGCAGCATGTTGATCCTTTAGCTGGCGTACGGCTGCCGCAACCGTTTCGGGGACGTCGAAAAACTTCAGATCGACGAACGTCTGCTTTCCGCGCTGCCCCAGCCATTCAACCAGGTCGAAATAGTGGCCGGTCATGAATAGCTGAAGCCCAATTTTGTAGAAGTGCACCTGGTCTCCCAGCATTTCTACAATGCGTTTTGCTTCCCCGAAATCGGTGGTATCGAGCGCAAAAATCAACCGCTCGCGCGTCGGGATTTTCTTCGCTGTCCACTTTGAAGCGGAAAAAGGTGGTTTTTCAGGTGTGGCCACGTTGAGCCCTGGCATGAGCGGATCTCCCCAGTTCCAGCGCCGGAGAGACTTGACTTTTTATCTTTCAGGCCCCGCTGAGTCCAGCCCGCCGTGCCGCGCCTGCCTGTTAGGGAGCCTCGCACGGGCATTCTTCGGTACCAGCATTAGAAGTGCACGATTACCGTACAGACCCTAGGCGATCGTACCGAAGCCGCCGCCAACTAGAGAATAAACCGGCTGAGGTCGGCGTTCTTTGCCAGCTCCGCCACTTGTTCTTCGACATAAGCCGCGTCGATTTTGATCTTGTTGCCGGGGCGGTCGGTGGCGGTGAAGCTGATCTCGTCCAACAGCCGCTCCATCACCGTGTGCAGACGCCGGGCGCCGATGTTCTCCACCCCGGCGTTCACCTCGGCCGCCAATTCGGCGATGGTCTCAACCGCGTCTTCGGTGAATTCCAGGGTCACGTCTTCGGTTGCCAGCAGGGCCACGTACTGGCGGATCAGGCTGTTTTCCGGCTCGGTCAGAATGCGGCGGAAATCCTCGGTGGTCAGGGCCTGCAGCTCCACCCGGATTGGCAATCGGCCCTGCAATTCGGGCAACAAATCCGACGGCTTGGCAATGTGGAACGCCCCGGAGGCGATGAACAAAATGTGGTCGGTCTTTACCGGGCCATGTTTTGTGGAAACAGTGGTGCCCTCGATCAGCGGCAACAGATCGCGCTGGACCCCTTCCCGGCTGACATCGCCATAGCTGCGGTCGGTGGCTCGGCAGATCTTGTCGACCTCGTCCAAAAACACGATGCCGTTCTGCTCGACCATTTCCACCGCGTCGCGGACGATTTTGTCCTGGTCCAGCAGCTTGTCGCTTTCCTCGTCGATCAAGGTGCTCCAAAATTCCTCCACCGTTGCCTTGTGGCGACGGGTGCGGCCGCCCATGGCCTTGCCGAAAATCTCGTTCAAATTGATCATGCCCATCTGGCCGCCTGGCATGCCGGGAATATCCAGCGTCGGCAACGATTGGCTTGAAGTGTCGGACAGTTCCATTTCAACCGGCTTGTCGGCCAACTCGCCTTTACGCAGGCGCTGACGGAACGTTTGCCGAGTGGCTTCGCTGGCGTTCTCCCCCACCAACGCGTCAAGCATGCGGTCCTCGGCCCCCAGTTCGGCCCGGGCCATGACCTCACCGCGGCTGCCGTCGCGCTCCATGGTGATGGCGGTTTCCACCAAGTCGCGGATGATTTGCTCCACATCCCGGCCGACGTAGCCGACCTCGGTGAACTTGGTAGCCTCGATCTTGATGAACGGGGCGTTGGCCAGCCGCGCCAATCTGCGGGCGATTTCGGTCTTGCCGACCCCGGTGGGACCGATCATCAGAATGTTTTTCGGCAATATTTCGTCGCGCAAATCTTCGGGCACCCGCTGACGCCGCCAGCGATTGCGCAGAGCGATGGCGACCGCGCGCTTGGCGTCTGATTGGCCGACAACAAAGCGGTCCAGTTCCGATACGATTTCCCGCGGGCTGAATTCAGTCATGCACTTACAAGGCTTCCAAGGTCACGGAGGTATTGGTGTAGATACAAATTTCGGCGGCGATTTCCAGCGCCCGGCGGGCGATGGCTTCGGCGTCCAGGTCGTCCCGGTCATACAGCGCGCGGGCGGCGGATAGTGCGTAATTTCCGCCCGAGCCGATGCCGATCATGCTGTCGTCGGGCTCCAGCACCTCGCCAGTGCCACTCAAGATCAAGCTGACCTTGTCACCGGCAACCGCCATCATCGCTTCCAGACGGCGCAGATAGCGGTCTGTGCGCCAATCCTTGGCCAATTCCACACAGGCCCTGGTCAGCTGTCCCGGGTATTGTTCCAGGCGGGCCTCCAGGCGCTCAAACAGCGTAAAGGCGTCGGCGGTGGCGCCGGCAAAACCCGCCAGAACCTTGCCGTCGGCCAGGCGCCGGACTTTGGTGGCGGTTGCCTTGACGATGGTGTCGCCCATGGTCACTTGGCCATCGCCCGCCACCACGACCTGGCTGCCCTTGCGGATCGACAAGATCGTTGTGCCGTGCCAAACCTGCTGGGACCAATCCGCCATAAAAGCCCTCATTCATTTTTTCGCTGGCAGTCCGGACGATGGGCTGCCAGCGCCAGTGAACCCAACATGTGGGAATTGGCGGACCTAGGTCAAGAGCCCCGCATGACGCCGCGCACTGGCGCACGACACTGCCGCCCACTGGCGCACGACTTGGGTTCCTGGTATACGGCGGATCGCAACCCAGCGCCCGTCAATGCGGGGCAACAGGCCGAATAAATGCGTAAGTCCAGCGTCGAACGCAGCACCAACGAAACCACGATCCAGGCGACGGTGAACATCGATGGCGACGGTGTCTACGCCATTTCCACCGGCATCGGATTCTTGGATCACATGTTGGAGCAGGTCTCCCGCCACTCGCTCATCGATATCGAAATCAAGGCGCAAGGCGATCTGCACGTGGACTTTCATCATACCGTGGAAGATTCCGGCATCGCCCTGGGTGAGGCGGTGTCCAAGGCGTTGGGCGACCGCAAAGGCATCCGCCGATTTGGCAATGTCACCTCGCCCATGGACGAAACGCTCAGCCGGATATCCTTGGATGCCTCGAACCGCCCCTATTTGTTGTGGAACGTGACCATGCCCACCGAAAAACTTGGCGAAATGGACACCCAATTGTTCCGCGAATGGTTCCAGGCATTTGCCATGGCGGCGGGCCTGACCTTGCACGTGGAAAATCTGTACGGCACCAACAGCCACCACATCATCGAAAGCTGCTTCAAGGGCTTGGCCCGGGCCTTGCGCGTGGCGTTTGAAATCGACCCCCGCCAGTCCGCCGATGTGCCGTCCACCAAGGGGGTCTTGGGGGGCTCGCTGTAGGCTCCCGGCTTGGCCATGCGCATATACACCATCCACGAGAAAGAGGGCGCCAAAGCAGCGGGCTCCGACGTGATTTTGGTGCGGGAGGGATTCTCGGTGTGGGCGTTTCTGTTCCCACCGTTATGGGCGCTGATCCACCGCATGTGGCCGGTGGCGTTTGTGTTGTTGGCCATCTACGCCGGTCTGGCACTGTTGCCCCAGTTGGTTTCCGGTGGTGATGCTTGGGGGAATTTGGCGGTAATGGCGATGATGCTTGTGGTTGGATTTTTGGCCGGCGATCTGCGCCAGTGGACCCTGAAGCTGAAAGGCTATGAACTCACCGGCGTGGTCGGCGGCCGCAGCTTGGCGGATGCGGAACATCGCTATTTCTCTGTCGTTGGCCCCGGGTATCTCTAGGCCCGATTTCCAAAAACGACGCACAAGGAGCCGGCGGCGCTGTGACGACAGCCATCATCGACTATGGGTCGGGAAATCTGCGATCCGCCGCCAAGGCGTTCGAACGGGCCACGGCGGAATTGGGCATGACCGATGAAGTTGTGGTCACCGGCAAGGCCGAACAGGTAGCGGCGGCGGACCGGATCGTGCTACCCGGTGTTGGCGCCTTCGCCGATTGTCGCCAGGGCCTGTACGCGGTGCCCGGGATGACGGACGCGCTGGACCAGGCCGTCATTAGGCGCGGCCGAGCGTTTCTGGGAATTTGCGTTGGCATGCAGTTGCTGGCAAATGAAGGCCACGAATTTGGCGTCGAAAAAGGTCTGGGTTGGGTTGATGGCGAAGTGATTGAAATGACGCCAAACGAATTGAAGGTCCCCCACATGGGCTGGAACGATC
>JAKZSO010000138.1:0-3311 GCA_047517625.1 Alphaproteobacteria bacterium | reverse complement strand
CCATACAATCTCTTCGAGGCGAATGTCGTGGGCGGCGCCGGGGCCGAGTAAAGAGGCGGAAGTTCGGGTCGATTAGCGCCATGGCGTCGGCCTTGAACGCATCGAAGCCGCCGAAGGCTTCGATCTCGGGATGCGCTTCTTGCCACAGTATCCAGTCGTGCCAAGTGTCGATCCCATTTGCGCCTGTCAGCGCCCGCAGGGTGGCGTTGATGTCCGAGCCGTCGCCGACGAAGCGCAAGGCCTGGATCAAGGCCGGCACGACGTCGGCGTTGCCGCGCGCCTCGAGCGCCGCGAGTGCGCCGCCGCGAACGATGGGATCGCGCGAAGGACCATCTGCGCAAGCTGGGCCACATAGCCTGTCGGCGCGGCGGCCGACTGGCCATCCTGAGCCACCGCAGGAAGCGCCAGCATGGGAAGAATTGTCAAGCAGATCACTGCCCACGCCGCCGCAGGAATTCTCGAACTCTTTACGCACGACACTGTTCGGTGCTCCAGATGCCAGTCGAGAGATCAAACCCGACCATAGCGCATTTTTGCCCTGCCCTCGCAGCCACCGCGCGGCCCGGCGGTACAGAGTGCCCCCATACAAGTTCTCGGGGCGTTTTCTCTTGTCCTATGGAGAAATCTGCCCCACATCAAACGGTGGGTCGATGCAGATCAGTTTCTGATCTTTAATCCGGCGGTATCACCGCCAGCTACTTTTGAGCGCGCTCGGAACCGGGCAAGAGGGGATATGGCAAACTCTTATGATCTAATCGCCGTTGGGGTTGGTATGGCGTCCAACAACGCCGCCAAAAAATGCGCGTCCGCGGGGTGGTCCGTGGCGGTCGTTGACGAGCTGCCGTATGGCGGCACCTGCGCCTTGCGCGGCTGTGATCCAAAAAAGATGCTGCGCCGGGGCGCGGAAATCATCGACGCTGCAAATCTGATGCGGGGCAAGGGGATCGAGCCTGGCGGGCTACGCATCAACTGGGCCGATCTGGTCGCTCACAAACGCACGTTTACCGACGCGATGCCGGGAAAGATCGAGGGCACTCTTAAGACCAACGAGGTCGCCACCCTGCGCGGCACCGCGCGTTTCGTCGGCCCGACCGCCATAGAGGTTGACGGCACCCGGCTGCAGGCCCGGCATTTTCTGATCGCCACGGGCGCCAAGCCCCGGCCCCTCGACGTGCCGGGGGCTGAGCATGTGATTGCCGCCGACCAGTTCATGGAGCTGGAAGATCTCCCGCCACGGATTCTGTTCGTCGGCGGCGGGTATATTTCGTTCGAGTTCGCCCACATAGCCGCCCGGGCGGGCGCGGTGGTTCGTATAATCGATCGCGGCGAACAGCCCCTGAAAGGATTTGACCCCGATCTGGTCGAAAAACTGGTGGACCGCACCCGCAAAGTCGGGATTGAAATTCATTTGGGGGCGCCCCTGGTTTCCATCGTCAAGTCCGGCGGTTTTTTGGTCACCGCCGGAACAGAAGGCGGTCTACAGGAATGGAATGTCGACCTGGTGGTTCACGGAGCTGGGCGTGTGCCAGCCTTGGACCGGCTCGACCTGACTGCCGCTGGCGTCGACGCCAACGAAAAAGGAGTGGCAGTCAATGAATTTTTGCAGAGCGTTTCCAATCCCGCAGTGTATGCGGCGGGCGACGCCGCGGCATCCCCGGGCGCCGCTGACGCCCGTGGCGGTGTTCGAGGGCAAGGTCGCGGCATCAAACATGCTGAAAGGGAACCATCTGAAGCCCGAATACCGCGGCGTCCCCAGCGCCGTTTTCACCATCCCGGAATTGACGCGGATTGGGCTGACGGAGGCGGAAGCGAAGGACCAGGGACTCGACGTGCGCGTAAGGTTTACGGAAACCAGCGACTGGTATTCAAACCTCCGGGTCGGCGAGACCCACGCCGCGACCAAGGTTCTGATCGACAACAAGACCGACGAAATAATCGGCGCGCACCTTCTGGGCCCGGAGTATGCCGAGATCACAAATTTTTTCAGCTTGGCCATGCGCTTGGGACTGAATTCGGGCGATCTGAAAAAAATGGTCACGGCTTACCCGTCCGTGGGTTCGGACCTCGGGTCGATGCTCTAGCTCCGCCGGCTCAAAGCCGCTTGGCCTTGCCTGGACGGACACCTGACGTCGCCAAAGGAACAGTAAACGCAGCAGTCCCCGGGGAGGGCCCGGACCAGGGTCTCGCATGCCCTGCAATTATAAACGATCTGACAGGAATCCGTGGGCATCACCTCGGTCTCCCGGTTACCGCAGTGGGGGCAGTTAAGGGTGGATTCAAGCTCCATGGCAGCCTTGAGGTCGGAACCGGTCCGGGCGCGTTCGCCAGCTCAACCGCTTTGCCAACCTGGTCCCCGTCCGATTCAGGCCCCGGGGCAAAACCGATAGCCGAGGCGACATCCGGTGAACGGTAATACTTAATGTCGGTACAGGTTCAAGCGCGTTTCTAGCAGGCGATCGACGGAAACGACGCCGCCCTCGAATTCAACGAGGGATCCACAGGTTATGGAGTTCAAGCGGCACGAGGGTCACACTAACTGGGTTGGGCGGACACCTTCGCGGACGAGCCGTACAGCCCCGCCATCAAAATCAGCTCGCTCAACCATCTCATCGGCTCGTGGGCAGCGTGACATTGGAAATTGGCCCTAATGGGTCGTCATATCCGAATCAGAAACTGTGTTTGGGGCATGGAATGGCCCCGGCGGTCCGCCAAAGCCGTGGCGTCAATCATTGAGCGGGTATTGGGCTCCCCATTAGCGAATTTCCAAAATCGAGCGCCCGCCAGCCGCTGGGGCCCTTTTTCGCTGGCTCGCCGGGGCGCCCGCGTGGCAAAACAGGGCTATGGCGGAACGAATGGCCCGCGAGCGCTTGATTCACCCCGTATTGCTGTGCGGGGGTTCCGGGTCACGGCTTTGGCCCCTTTCGCGGCCCCTACACCCAAAGCAGCTTTTGTCCTTAGCATCCGAGCAATCCATGTTGCAGGACACGGCTGAGCGGGTCACCGGCGCGCGGTTCGCGCCTCCAACGATTGTTTGCAACGAGGCAAACAGGTTCCTGGTGGCCGAGCAACTCCGCGCCATCGGTGTGGCCCCGAATTCGATCCTGCTGGAGCCCGAGGGCCGCAATACCGCCCCGGCCGCCGCAATCGCCGCACTAGGAATCGTTGGCGACGACTCGGATGCGGTCCTGCTGATCTTACCCACGGACCACGTCGTCCAAGAGCCAGAGCGCTTCTACGACGCCGTCAACGTGGCCATGGCCGCGCCGAAAGACGCCGTGGTCGTGTTCGGCGTCGTGCCAACGGGGCCGGAG
>JAKZSO010000137.1:0-2757 GCA_047517625.1 Alphaproteobacteria bacterium | reverse complement strand
CCTATGTTCTGAATATAGGGATCGTCGCTTCTTATGTCAAGGTGATAATCGCGATAAAATAAGCGTTTTCGGCGGCTGCCAAGATTTCCGCAGGGTCATCCGGAGAACACCCGGCGGCGAGCACGACGGCGGCGGTGATGGCGGCAAAAATGCGAAGACCCCGTATTGTCACGCGCTAATCTTGGCGCGGTTATTCCGCCGGCGCGGCACCGGGGAGGAGGGGGCCATCCGGTATCGGCGCTATCTTCGGCTTGGCGGCGGCGTAAGTTTCCTTGCGTTTGCGGCGCTGGATTAGCGGCGGGCAGGTGTGATTGTCGTAATAATCGACCTGGCAGTCCAAGCACTGCAGGCACTCGTTCATGTTGATCTTGCCTGACGGCTCGATCGCGCCCATGGGGCAATCGGTTTCGCATATCCGGCATTGGGTGCCGCACTGGGGCCGGCGCTTTAGCCAACTGAACATGTGGATGCGGCCCATCACCGCCAGGGTTCCGCCCAAGGGGCATAGGAACCGGCAAAACGCCCGCTCTAAGAACATACCAGCGAACAGCAGCGACCCGGCGTAGAGCACAAACGGCCAGGTCCGCATGAACTTGGCGCTGATGGCGGTCTTGAACGGTTCCATCTCCGAAGCCGTCCCCGCCATATCCACGGAAACAAACACCAGGCCAACCACGACCACGGCGGCGATGTATTTCACCGCCCACAGCCGTTCTTGGAGGGTGCGGTTGATCTTGAGCTGGGGAACGCGCAAGAGCTTTGCGGCCTTATTGACGAATTCCTGGAGCGCGCCGAACGGGCACAGCCAGCCGCAGAAAACGCCGCGGCCAAGAATGAACAGCGTCAGCGCAACGTAAACCGAGAGGATGAACAGGATGGGGTCCAACAGAAACGACGACCAGGCGGCCCCGACGAACGGCGCTTGGGCATAGGCCATAATGTTGACCACGCTGAGCTGGCCGCCGGCGTAGTAACCAAGCCAGCCCAAGGTCATGGCCAAAAAAGCGACGCGCACATAGGTGTACACCCGGCGGCTGCGCACCAGATAATCTTGCAGCACGAAGATCAAAGACAGCACGAACAACATGACGAGCAGGATGGCGATTTCGGTGCGCTTGTCGGTCCACGCCTCAACCCACGCCGGGACCGGCGGCGGCGGCGGCAACAACATGTGCCGTTGTGGCAATTGATAGGTAATCGGCATGGAAACAGCGGCCAGCGCGCCGTCAGCGGCCTTTCCGGGAACAGTAACAACAACGTCAAACGGCGCCAGCGGATCCAGGCCCGAGGCCTCCGGCAAGAAAAAGATCAACGATTCGAGCACGTTCGGAAGGTCGGAATTGTTCAGACCCGATGCCCGCTTGAACATCTCCCGGGTTAGCGGAATTTCCAATTCGCCCTGGACGAATTTCACCCGGTCAAAAGTGTAATTGCTGGCGCTGCGCAAAAACGCGTTGCCCATCCATGAAAATCCGCCGTTAGCGGCGACCCAAATCGCCAAGCCGCCATCAGCCTGGTCGTCGATGTATCCTTCATAGCGGCGGTCGCCGAAGAGGTTGATGCCGATGGACGGGGCGCTGACGATCGCGATGTACATGTTCAGGAACGCTGCGTCCCGCCCCACCGTTTTCGCATCCGGCAGCGCGCCAGCGCCAAATTGGTCGGTGAACATGTCGACCATTTGCTCGTTGGTGACCAAGTGGTTTTGAACCGAGTCGTTGGCGATCAATTCGGCGAACGTATAGGGTCTGAATCCGGTGCGATCCAATTCCGGCTCGGTCACCGGCGCGAACAGGCCCTGGACCTGACCGCCGTAAACCAGACGCGCCGCGTCCACCATGCCGTTGCGGATCAACCGGGCGCTGATGGTCGCGCCCTTTACCGCATCGGGCTTGATTTTGCTGGTGGCCGCCAATGTGGCGATGCCAAACCCGGCGACGAAATCAAACAACAAGTTCTCTGGCACCGGTTTGCCGATGATCGGCTCGTGATGGTCCAGCAAAAAGGCGCCGGTGATGTTGCCGTCCAGCGTGAAACCGGCGATCAAGTCAAACGGGATGCCCGAATAGCCGCCAGCGTTCACTGTATCCAAGGTTGAAAATATGTAGCCGACTTTTTCGCCCCCGATATAGACGGGCAGGGCGGGGGGACGGCCTTCCGCGGGCCCAACTTCCTCGGCCCCGGGGAAGGCGCCTTGGATCGCGGCAGGGGTCAACCGCGGGGTCAGCAGGTCTTCCACCTCCTGGGCCATGGCCGGCGCCGCCAACACAACACCGGCGATTGCCGCCAGGGCGATTTTCCAACCCCGCAGGAAGCCGGGACGGGCCGGTCGAGCCCATGGCGCCAAAGTCTTGGTCATTTACTAAAGTCCGCCCACAACTGATCGGGAGTTGGCGAACCGTATCATATGGCGGGGCCCTTCCCACCAAAAATCCATGATTTCACTGGGGATTTTGCGGTGCGTTTATTGAGGTTGGCGATCAGATTCGCGCCCCCCGTGCCGCGGATCTGCGCCTTGTCATGCGGGAGTGATCTGTTCGCGCACTCCTTGCGCCGGGTTCCGTCTTGCACTACATATTCTCAAGGATTGGCACTCGGTTTATCCGAGTGCTAATTTCACATAACGCCGGAACAAGGGTGCTGGGCGTGCCATCGGTGCGACGGCGGCGGCGCAATAACAGGAGAGTTTCGATGAAATTTCGGCCATTGCACGACCGGGTGCTGGTACGCCGGGTCGGCGAGGAAGAGAAGTCTCCG
>JAKZSO010000136.1:0-23277 GCA_047517625.1 Alphaproteobacteria bacterium | reverse complement strand
GTAGAGGAGGCCGGGTACACAGAGCCCACCCCGATCCAGCGGAAATCGATACCCGCAGTGCTGCAAGGGCGCGATGTGCTGGGGTGCGCCCAAACCGGCACCGGCAAGACCGGCGCATTTTCGCTGCCGATGATCGACATTTTGGAGTCGAGCCGGGCCCGGGCGCGCATGCCCCGGGCGCTGATTTTAGAACCGACCCGGGAGCTCGCCGACCAAGTCGAAGACGCGTTCGAGGTTTACGCCAAGTATCACAAGCTGACGACCGCGCTTTTGATCGGCGGCGTTTCCATGGACGTGCAAAGCCGTAAATTAGAGCGCGGCCCCGACGTGCTGATCGCCACCCCCGGCCGCCTGCTGGATCACGTGGAGCGTGGCCAAGTAGTGTTGCGGGGCATCCAAATCCTGGTCATCGACGAAACCGACCGCATGCTCGATATGGGGTTTATCCCGGACGTGCAAAGGATCGTGCGGCTGCTGCCAGCGAAACGCCAGACCCTGTTTTTCTCCGCTACATTGTCGCCGGAAATTCGCACCATTGGCGACGAATTCGTTTCCGACCCCAAAGAGATCGCGGTCTCGCCGCCAGCGTCGGCGTCGGAACTGGTGCGCCAGGGTTTGGTCAAGACCACCCGGTCCGGCAAGATGAAGACTCTGTACAAGCTGATCGAGAGCGAAGGCGTCGACAACGCGCTCGTTTTTTCGAACCGCAAACGCGATGTGGACGTGCTGGCCCGGGAGCTAAAAAGCCGCGGCTTTTCTGCCGCGCCCATCCATGGGGACCTGGCTCAGGCGGTGCGCATGGACACGCTGGAGAAATTTAAGCAGGGCGAGATCAAATATCTGGTGGCCAGCGACGTGGCGGCCCGAGGGTTGGATATCCAGGCCCTGCCCTTCGTCATCAATTACGACGTGCCGATCCACGCCGAGGATTATATTCACCGCATCGGCCGCACGGCCCGGGCCGGGCTTCCCGGCACCGCATTCACGCTGGCCCTGCCCGACGATTCGAAATTCCTGGCCGCCATTCACGCGCTGATCGGCAAACCCATCCCCGAGATAAAATTGGATGGCACCAAACTCGCGAAACCACCATCCGAGCCAATTGAGGACGGCGAAGAAACCTCGCCAGCGCCGAAGCGGGCACCGAGAAGCCGCGGCCGGTCGTCTCGCGGGCGGGTCACAAGATCGAAAAACAGCGAAACGAAAAAAAGCACCGCGCCAACCCAGAGCGCTGAAAAGACCGAGCCTGCCCCGGCTGAAGCCGACGCCAAAACGAAACGGGCGAAATCCGGTGACAAGCCCGCTGGCTCTAAATCCAGATCTCGAGACGACCGCGGACGATCCAGGTCGCGGAAATCGGAAGCAAAACCAGCCGCCAAGGACGCGAAAAAGGACTCCGGCAAAGACTCGGCCAAAGGCAAAGGTTCTGGCAAAGACTCGGGCGGCGCCATGGGCGGCCACGTGCCGGCGTTCCTGCTTCGCGGCTCAGACAGCTAGGGGCTGTCGCCACTAGCCACTTTCCTTTTTCGTTCAGATTCACGCACGCTCAGAGCGGGCGATCTGCACTCTAATCACGCTCGTCGAGCCAAGCCATCTGGATGGCTTCCAGAATCTTTTCGTTGGAACGTTTGGGGTCATCATCGAAACCCGGCAGTTCGCAGACCCACTTGTGGAGGTCGGTGAACCGCAAGTTCACCACATCAACCTGCGGGTGAGCCTCTTCCAGCTCGATACCAATATCGACTACATCGGTCCACTTCATCCGCGTCCCCTACGCTCTAGTCAGCGTCCATGAGCATGTTGCGGGTGGCGGACGGCAATGCCACCACCAAACCATCCAATTGTTCGGTGATCAAGATCTGGCACCCCAGCCGGGACGTGTGGGTCAGGCCGAAAGCCAAATCCAGCATGTCTTCTTCGTCTTCCGTCGGTTCAGAGATGTGGCCGAAAAACGCTTTGTCGACGATTACGTGGCAAGTCGAACACGCCAGAGATCCCTCGCACGCACCCTCCAGATCAATGTCGTTTCGGTGGGCAATTTCCAGGACTGACAGTCCCAAAGGCGCGTCGACGTCTTGGCGCTTGCCGTCAGGATGGATGAAGGTCATTTGGGGCATTGAGAAGCAATGTAACTAATGGGCGCGCCGACGTTCCTCGGAATGGGCGACAGGTGGGGCGACCCTGATGGGCCGCGCACCCGGTGATGACCACAGCCCGGGCCATCAGTCAAGGTTGATCTAATTGTCCGCCCCTGACTCAACAGTTTCGGCCAAAGTCGAAACACTGACCCCGGTAAGCGCCTCGGTGATCCCCCGATCCATGCGGGCTTGAGCGAAATCGCCGGTACCGGTATTGAGTGCGGTGGCGCTGGCGTCAATGGCGTCCCTGTCGCCGTCTTTGATGGCGGCCCGGACAGCAGCGACCAAGCTGTCGATTTCGGTACGCTCACCCGCGGTCAGTAAATCGCCGTCCGCCGCCAGGGCTGCGTCTACGGCAAGGGCGATGCGCTCGGCCTCGATGGTGGCTTCCCGCAGCAGCCGCGCCGTCATGTCGCCCTCGGCATTCTCCAGACTGGCCCGGAGCATCGCCGCCATCGCCGCGTCATCCAGACCATAGGTGGGCTTGACCGCGACTTCCTGGTGCACGCCGGTGGACGCTTCTTGGGCGCGCACGGTCAGCAAACCGTCGGCATCGACCATAAAGGTAACTCGGACCCGGGCGGCGCCCGCCGTCATGGGCGGAATCCCGGTCAGCTCGAACCGCGCCAGGGACCGGTTTTGATCCACCAGTTCGCGTTCGCCCTGAACCACATGGATCAGAAGCGCGGTCTGACCGTCTTGGTAGGTCGTGAACTCCTGGGCGTGGGCCGAGGGGATGGGAGAATTTCGGTGCACGACCTTTTCCACCAACCCGCCCATGGTTTCCAAGCCCAATGAAAGCGGCGCCACATCCAGCAGCAGCTGGTCGGAGCCGACGGTCAGCGCCTCGGCCTGCAAGGCGGCGCCCAGCGCCACGACTTCGTCCGGATCGATATCCACCAGGGGTTCCTGGCCGAAAAACTCGGCCACCCGCCGCGCCACCAAGGGCACCCTGGTGGAGCCGCCCACCAGGACCACGCCCTGGATGTCCGCGGCGGCGATGCCGGCGTCGGCCAGAACATCCCGGCAATGGTCGATGGTGCGTTCCACCAACGGCGCAATCAGCCGGTCCATGGTTGGCCGGTCCAGGTCGTGGCTGGTTTGGGCACCCTGGGCGTCCAGGTTCCAGTTCCCCGTCATCTGGGTGGTCAGACATTCCTTGGCCAGGCGCGCCGACATGAGCGCCATGCGGGCCTCGCCCGGGGTCAGTCTTGATCTCCCGGAGGCCCCCAGGGAGGCGATGCGTTCTTGCATGAAATGTTCGGCGATCACATGGTCAATGTCGTCGCCGCCGAGCTGGGCGTCGCCGCCGGTGGCGAGGACCTGGAACACGCCCATCTGCAGGCGCAGAACCGAAATATCAAACGTGCCACCGCCGAAATCATAAACGGCGTAGATCCCCTCGGCGCCTTTCTCCAAACCGTAGGCAAGTGCGGCGGCCGTGGGCTCGTTGACCAGACGAAGGACATCGATTTCCGCCAGCCTTGCCGCGTCTTTTGTCGCGGCCCGGGCGGCATCGTCAAAATGCGCGGGCACTGTGATGACCGCCCGGTCCACCGTATGGCCCAGGGCGGCCTCCACCCGGGCCGCCACACCGCGCAGCAATTCCGCCGAGATTTCCACCGGCGTTAACGCTTTGCCGCCCACTCTCAAGCGCACCATGGCATCGCTGGCGCCCTCGCCGGAACCGGCGTCAGGCGGTTCAATCTCGTACGGCAAGGACTCGCCCAAAGCGCGGATGTCTTCCGCTCCCCGGCCCATTAAGCGCTTGACCGACGCCACCACGGTGCTGGGATCGTCCAACAGAGCATGGCGCGCCGGTTTGCCGATCAGCACGCCGTCATCGGTATAGGCCACAACCGATGGCATCAGCGCCTGGCCGTGGTCATCGTGAAGCACCTCCGGCTTTCCGTCCCGGGCCACCGCGACCAGGGTGTTGGTGGTGCCCAAATCAATGCCAACCGCGACCTTGTCCGCGGCGTGAGGCAGCGGGGTCTGCCCCGGCTCGTGGATTTGTAGAGGTGCCATGGCCGGTAACGCGTTTTACGACGCCCGGGCAAGAATGCGGGCGCGCTGGGCCGCCTCGTCATCCAGCTTATGCAGGTAGGTCAGCCTAAGCGTTAGCGCCGCCGCGGCGACCAAATCGCTATTACCGAACGCCGCGCTCAAAGCTTCGGTGCACTCCCGGATCCCGGCGTCAGCCCGAGCCAAAATCGCATCCACATCCGCCGGTGTTTCGGCATCCGCCAGGGCTTCGCGAGTCTCCATGGCCTCCATCAGTACGTCTTCGTCGTTGACCGTTTTCTCATGCCCGCCGACGGGCGGCGCCCCCTTCAGTTCCAGCAGATATTCGGCCCGAAGCACCGGCGATTTCAAGACCTTGAAGGCGTCGTTCAGGTTGGTGGCGTGGCGCAACGAATACTCTTGCTCCTGGGCTGATTTGGTGGCGAAGAGATCGGGATGAAAGGCGCGCTGGAGGCCGAAATACTTGCGCTCCAGTTCGGCGAGATCGATGTCGAAAGTGGGCCGCACATCCAGTTGGGCGAAGTGTTCGGTCCGGCCCGGCGGTTGTATGGCGTCGCACGTGGGACAGAACGCGAGACTTAAGCCCAACGGCCCCTGGCAGGACCAGCATTGATGGATCACTGGGTTGGTGGAGTCATCGCCGTGGGCGCTTTCGCTGGGGTTCGCGCTCATAGGGCGTCATCAGGAATTTTGATTTCGTTAGCGGCCATCCCGGGGACCGGCTCCCCGGAGCCAATTTTCGCCGGTGTTAGACGTGGAACGATTCGCCGCAGCCGCACTTGGCCTTTTCGTTCGGGTTGTTGAACACAAACCCGGACTCCAAGCCGCCGTCCACATAATCCATTTCGGCGCCGACCACGAACATCAAGGCCTTGGGATCGATGTAGAGTGTGACGCCCTTGTCTTCGACCACTTCATCAAATTCCGTGGAGTCTTCGGCAAACTCCAACGTATAGGCCAGGCCCGAACAGCCGCCGGAGCGGATGCCAAGGCGCACGCCCTCGGAAGGCGCGTCGCGGCCTGCGATCATCGAACGGACTTGGTCTGCGGCGGCTTCGGTGATGGTCATCGCTTGGGCGGGCATCGGGACTCCTCAATTCGGTTGGTAACGGTGAACTACTCCGCGGCTCCTTCGGCCATAAGCTCGCGGTCCCCCCCGGACCCCGCGGTCTCGCTGCCTGTTTTTGTGCGATAATCGGAAATCGCCGCTTTGATGGCGTCTTCAGCCAGCACCGAACAGTGAATTTTCACAGGCGGCAATGCCAAGTGCTGGGCGATATGGGTGTTTTTGATTTCGCCGGCCTCGTCCAGGGTTTTTCCCTTTACCCATTCCGTGACCAGGCTTGACGATGCGATGGCGGAGCCGCAGCCAAAAGTCTTGAATTTGGCGTCTTCGATAACGCCTTCACCATTGACCTTGATCTGCAGTTTCATGACGTCGCCACAGGCCGGCGCACCAACAAGACCGGTGCCCACATCTGAAGACGCTTTGTCCATCGAACCGATGTTTCGCGGGTTTTCGAAATGCTCAATTAGTTTTTCGCTGTACGCCATTGTTCGTGCTCCTGTTTGGTTCCTATAGATTTGATGTCTTGGCCGCTCGCGTCAACCCTCGGTTAATGCTCACTCCACTCAACGGACTTGAGGTCGATGCCGTCTTGGGCCATTTCCCATAACGGGCTCATCGCGCGCAGTTTGTTCACATGCTCCACAATTGTTGCGATCACGTAATCAATTTCTGATTCCGTGGTCATCCTGCCGATCCCCATGCGGATGGAGGTATGGGCCATTTCCTCTTCGACGCCGAGCGCCCGCAAAACATAGGACGGCTCCAACGATGCCGAGGTACAGGCGGAACCGGACGACACCGCCACGTCCCGCATCCCCATCATCAGCGACTCGCCTTCGACAAAGGAAAAACTAAGGTTCAGATTGCCGGGAAAACGTTGGTCCCGGTCACCATTCAAAACCACATCGTCAAGCTGCTCGGTAAGCCCGTTATAAAGCCGGTCCGCGAGTCGGCGAATGTGCTCGTTGTCTTTGCCCATGTCTTGCTCGGAGAGGGCGCAGGCCGAGCCGAAACCCACACACAGGGCCGGTGACAGGGTGCCGGAGCGCATCCCGCGCTCCTGGCCACCGCCGTTGATCATGGCCTTAAGCCGGACCCGGGGCTTGCGCCGCACATACAGCGCGCCGATGCCTTTGGGGCCATAAAGCTTGTGGCCGGAAATGCTCATCAGGTCGATGTTCATTTCGTTGACGTCCAGAGGGATCTTGCCCGCGGCCTGGGCCGCATCGGTGTGGAAAAAGGCGCCGTTTTCACGGCAGGTTGCGCCGATTTCGGCCATGGGCTGGATCACCCCGATCTCGTTGTTGACCGCCATCACCGAAACGATGGCGGTGCGCTCGGTCACCGCCGCCCGCAGTTTGTCCAAATCGAGCAAGCCATCGGTCGCCACCGGCAAATACGTGACTTTCATGCCCTCTTCTTGTTCCAAATGGCGGCAAGCATCCAACACGCACTTGTGTTCGGTGACAACGGTGACGATTTCGTCCCGGAGGTCCTTGTAGAACCGGCTGACGCCCTTCAGGGCCAAATTGTTCGATTCGGTGGCGCCGGAGGTAAAAACGATTTCTTTGGGCACGGCGCCGATCAAATGGGCGACCTGGGCTCGCGCCACTTCCACCGCGTCCTCTGCCTCCCAGCCAAAACTATGGCTGCGGGAATGGGGATTTCCGAAAGTCTCACTGAAATACGGCAGCATTTTTTCCAGCGCCCGAGGATCCACGGGCGTGGTCGCCTGATAATCCATGTAGATCGGAAGCTTGATGTTGGGTTCCGCTGTCATCAGCTGGCTTTCTGCATTTCCACGGTGTTTTCGCCGTAATTACTCATTCTGGCGTCATCGCCCACCGCTCTGGCTATGCGAATCTCATACCAAGCCGCGATGAATCGATCCAAATCGGTCTGTTCGGAGTTCCAACCGAGGCTAATTCGTATGGCGGAGGTGGCCAATTCGTCGCCGACGCCCATGGCGCTGAGGACATGGGAGGCGCGGACTTTGCCGGAAGAACAGGCAGCACCGGCGCTGACGGCCACGCCGGCCAAATCCAAGGCAATGACTTGGATGTCGCTGGCCATACCCGGGACAGCGAACAACGAGGTGTTGGGCAAACGCTCGGCACTTGCGCCAAAAATCGTCATTCTCGTGAAGTTCTCCCTGGCCATTTGGCCCAGGCGCTCTTCCATTTCATCGCGCATGGCGGCCAAATTTTCCGCCCGAGCCAAATCCTCCCTTGCCAAGTCCGCGGCAACGCCAAATCCGGCGATACCGGGAACGTTTTCGGTGCCCGCGCGCTGGCCGCGTTCCTGGCCGCCGCCGCGCAGCATCGCGGGCAAAGCTTCGCCGTCGCGGACGATCACCGCGCCGACGCCCTGGGGACCGCTGACTTTGTGCGCCGCAAGCGTTAAGAAATCCACATCAAGGCCTTGAAAATCAAGGGGAATTTTTCCCGGTGCTTGGGCCGCATCACAGTGAATCAGACACCCATGGCGGTGGGCCAACGCCGCCGCCTCGGCAACCGGCTGAATGACTCCGGTTTCGTTGTTTGCCAGCATCAACGACACCGCGGAACAGTCGTTTTCGGCCAAAATCTGGTCGAGAGCGCCTAGCTCCAGGACCCCGTCGCCATTGACCGGTGCGTGGATGACATCATCAGTCATAGCCGCGGCGCCTTCGCGCACCGACGGGTGTTCGATCGCGGACACCACAACCGGTCCCGAACGCCCGGCTCGGGCCGCGGCCAAAGCCTGGGCATTCGCCTCGGTGCCACCGCTGGTGAAGGTAACTTGGCCAGGCCCGGCGCCCAACATGGCCGCAACGCTGTCCCGAGCGCGATCCACCGTGGCCCGGGCGAGGCGCCCGACCCGGTGTACCGACGAAGGATTGCCCCCCGCCGCCATGGCCGCCGCCACCGCCGCCACCACCGCGGGCTTGGCCGGCGACCCAGCATTGAAATCCAAATAGGTGGCGATGGGGCTCATGGTGCGCCCGTCCTACTCCGCTTGCGCCATAGCCGGGATGATTTCCGGCCGGGGCCGGGCAAACGGCCCAGTCAGAACACCGCTGCTGCCCAAAATCCGCTTGTTGATGACGTCCGCCAAGGAAACCGAACTGAGATACAGGTGGATCTGGTTGCTCAGCTCCTCCCACAGTTCGTGGGTGAGACACCGGCTCTGTTCGCTGAGACAGCCGGTCGCTGTTCCTGGCCGACATCGGGTCGCTTGCAGCGGCTCGTCCACCGCCACAACGATGTCAGACACCCGAATTTCATTGTCGCCACGGGCCAGCACGTAGCCGCCGCCTGGACCGCGAACGCTGTTGACCAAGCTGGAACGGCGAAGCTTGCCGAACAACTGCTCCAGGTACGACAGCGAGATTTCCTGGCGTTCGGCGATCGCCGCCAACGCGACCGGTTTGCCGCCGCTGTGAAGGGCCAAATCAGCCATTGCCATGACCGCGTAGCGGCCTTTAGTCCCCAGCTTCATGAAAAATCTCCATCATTCTTTCGTGGATTCATTATCTAGTTCGTTGTCATCGCCTTGCCAGGGCGGCGACAATCTTTGCTCTTGGTCCGACTGACGGGTTTCCAGCTCGGCCACCTGGGCCTTCATCGTTTCCAATTGATCCAACAACCCATCAATCACCCGGGCCACGGGATCGCTGACTTCCCCGCTGCCGGCGCCATAGGCTTCAAATTTAGCGTCATCGCCACGCCGGGCCGCGGCGATCCGCGCCGGATTGCCGACCACCGTTGCGCCTTCGGGCACATCCCGCAAAACCACGGCATTGGCGCCGACAATGGCGTTTGCTCCCACCGAGATCGGCCCCAACACTTGAGCCCCAGAGCCAATAATCGCGCGGTCGCCAATGGTCGGGTGGCGCTTTTGATCCACCTGAGAGGACGAATCCACCGAAGGTGCTATGCCGCCCAGGGTCGCCCCATGGTACATGGTCACATTTTCACCGATTTCCGAGGTTTCACCGATGACCACCCCGGTCCCGTGGTCGATGAAAAATCCGCGGCCGATCATCGCCCCGGGATGGATCTCAACCCCCGACAGAAACCGCGCCAGGTGCGAAAGCACCTTCGCCAGCAACCGCCAATCGGCGCGCCAAAGCCGGTGGGTCAGGCGATGGGCCAACACAGCGTGAAACCCCGGATAGGCCAGCCAAACCTCGGCCACCGATTTCACCGCTGGGTCCCGATCAAAAATTGCCTGGATATCGCTGCGAACGGAATCAAACATCACGCAAAATCAAACCAATCCTGAAGCCGCATTTCGACCGGCGTTCTTGAACCATTTTCGCAAAACCATGGTATAACGTCGGCCTCGGCCCGGCGGCTCATCGTCCCTGCGATCCAAACAATGATACATGCCTGACTAATTTAGTCAAGTTTAGCGTGGACGGCATTCGGCAAGGCTCACCCTAACGCTTGGCCCGATTGGCCGGCTTTTGGTGGAGAGCGGATCGTGCCCGTTTGTTGTGTCGCGGCTCCGCACCAGGGGGCGCGGGTATTGATGGAGAAGTATGCCCGATATAGTCGTTAACGGCCCCGAAGGCCGCCTCGAGGCGCGCTATCATCGCGCGCCATCCGACGACGCCCCGATCGCGTTGGTCATGCACCCGCACCCGCGATTCGGCGGTACCATGAACAACAAGGTGGTGTACCAAATTTACCATTCCTTTGTGAACCGGGGGTTTACGGTTCTGCGCTTCAATTTCCGCGGCGTTGGCCGCAGCCAGGGAACCTTTGACAACGGCCAAGGCGAATTGGCGGACTCGGCGGCGGTTTTGGATTGGATGCAGAGCATCCATCCCAGCGCCTCTAATTGCTGGGTGACGGGGTTTTCCTTCGGCGCCTGGATCTCCATGCAGCTGCTGATGCGCCGGCCGGAAATTCATTCGTTCATTTCCGTTGCGCCGCCGGCCAACATTTACGATTTCAGCTTTCTCGCCCCTTGCCCGTCGTCGGGGTTGATCTTGCAGGGCACCGCCGACGAAGTGGTGCCAGAGGACGAAGTGAGCAAGCTGGCGAACCGCCTTATTTCCCAGCGCGGCCCCGGGATCGAATACCGTACCGTCCCCGGCGCCGGGCATTTCTTTGAAGGCAAGTTGGAGAACCTGAGCAAGGTCATCGATTCCTATATCGGGTCAAAACTGCCGGAAACCAATAAGAAGAAAATCAAAGCGAAATAAGTGGGTTACGGACAAACCATAAACCAGAAAATTATCAATTAGACGCGCGAATGATCCTGGCGAAATCAGACTTTTTGACGGTGTTTGAGGAACGACAGTTCGTTCACCAACAGACGGATCGTGACGGTCTGGGGGCGCTGACCAGCGCCGGGCCGGTGACCGGTTACATCGGCTTCGATTGCACGGCGCCTAGCCTCCATGTGGGCAATCTGGTGCAGATCATGATGCTGCGGCACATGCAGCGCACCGGCCACAAGCCCATCGTTCTGATGGGCGGCGGGACCACCAAGATCGGCGACCCTTCGGGCCGGGACGAAACCCGGCAGATGCTGGACGATGACGGCATTGCCGCCAACATGGCCGGGATCAAGCACGTGTTTTCGCAGTTTCTGACCTTTGGCGACGGCCCCAGCGATGCAGTCATGCTCAACGACGCCGACTGGCTGGACGATCTGGAATACATCCAGTTCCTGCGGGATTACGGATCCCACATGTCGGTCAACCGCATGATGGGCCTTGACAGCGTGAAGCTGCGTTTGGATCGCCAGCAGCCACTGAGCTTTCTGGAATTCAACTATATGGTGCTCCAGGCCTACGACTTCTTGGAGCTCAGCCGCCGCATGGACTGTGTTCTGCAACTCGGCGGCTCGGATCAGTGGGGTAATATCGTTAGCGGCATTGAGCTGGCCCGGCGCGTCGATGCCAAGACCCTGTACGGCCTGACCTCGCCGCTGATCACCACGTCTTCCGGGGCGAAAATGGGCAAGACGGCGGCGGGCGCGGTGTGGCTGGATGCTGACCGCGTCAGCCCGTACGACTATTGGCAATTCTGGCGCAGCGCCGACGACGCCGATGTGGGGCGGTTCTTGCGCCTGTTCACCGATTTGCCCTTGGCCGAGATCGCCCGATTGGAAGCCTTGGAGGGGTCCGAGCTGAACGCGGCCAAAATCGTGTTGGCGACGGAGGCCACCGCCCTGTGCCACGGGTCGGAGGCCGCCAAAGCAGCCGCAGAGACCGCGCGGGCAACGTTTTCGGACAAAGCCACGAGCGCCGGGCTGCCAACGTTCCGCCTGGACAACGACGAGTTAGCCGACGGCATCCCGGTGATTGAGGTGGTGGTTGCCTCGGGGTTTGCAACATCCAAGGGCGAGGCGCGAAAGTTGGTCCGCGGCGGCGGCGTGCGCATCAACGACGTGGTGGTGGGCAACGAATCCCAGGTCATTACCGCCGAAGATTTGGACGCTAAAGCCCGGGTCAAATTATCGGTCGGCAAAAAGCGCCACGCGCTTGGTAAAGGTGTTTAGTTCCCCGCCACCGGTTCTTCTTCCACTTCTTCTTCTTCAAAACCTCTTCTTCTTCAACATCTTCTTCGACCGGCGCGTCTGGATCGGCATCAGGGGCGTTTCCGCCGAATCCGAAAATGATGCCGCGCAGGAACCCAGGTGTCAGCGCCGACAACGGATTGACCGTGACCACCGGAGCCGACATGCGTTCAGTGACCTGATAGTTCAGGGCAAAAGCGCCTTCGCCGATGATCAGTTCGCCCAACAGCGGGATCGCCCCCAGCACCGAATTGATGGTGTAAGCGGGCACCAGAGTTCCCTGTAGGGCAACCAAATCCTGGCGGCGGCTGAATTGGCCCTCAACCGTGATGCCCAGCGCCCGGCCCCAGGCCCTGCTTTGGCCCAACGTCACCACCCCGCCCTCGGCGGTGAATGGGGCTTCGAAACCGACGAACTGGATGCCGGAGCCTTGGAGCAGATCGCCAAGACCGGTGAGCGAGGCCGCGGAAAGGAATTGGGCCATGGCTGGGGCTTCGATAAGCCGGAATTCATCCACGGTGGCCACCCCGACCATTGGTTCACCGGGGAGGTCATGATCGACCCGGGCCGCGAGGGTGAGGTTGCCCCCCGCTGCTCCATGGAAAAGATCGAAAGTGCTGAGGAACGCGCCGGCATCGGGGGAGGTAATGACAATGTTCTGCTCCCCCGCCAAATCCGAGAACTTCACGGTCATCGGGGCGCCGTTGGGCAAAAGGCCCAAGGTATCGGCCGAGCGCACCCGCCCGGCGTTGAAGGCAATCACCCCCTGCACATCGGAAATCGACCGGCGATCACCGATGATCACTTGATCAAAGGTCAGCGACACGTCCAGGGGGGCGTCCAATCCCGCCAACGGATCGAACAGGCGATCCATGAACGGGCGCAAATCAAACCGCTCGCCTTGGATCGCCAACAGCAACGCGCCGTTTTCTCCGGGGCTGATCGTGGCGGCAAAATTGTTTTCGTCCAACACCAGGCGGGCGAGGTTCAACCGTTGAAATTCGCCCCCCGGCCCCATCTGTAGCGACCCGGAGGCCGCCAGTCCCTCGGCGGAAACCGCGAAAGACCGGATCTGAAAAAAGCCCGCCTCGTCCGGCCCAAAGGTCAGTTGGGCGACCCCGTCAATGCCGGGGGGTTTGGACCACGACAGCCCGGCGACGCCCATGGCGGCTTCCTGCAAATTGAGACTGACCACCATTGCCGTTGCCTGCCCGGCCACAATCTGAACTTCGGCGGCGGCGGCGACGGGCCCCGTGAGCCAATCCCCAGTGGAGAGCCCAAGGGCGCTGCGGGCGGCGTCATCGAGGATCGTCGTCAACGCCAGCCGCGGGCCGCCGGCCACACCCGCCTGTTCCACCCCCGGCGCCCATGAAAAACCCACCGGAATTTGGTTGACCACCGCGGTCCCGGTGGCGCCAAGATCAGGGTCAAAAACCAGGGCTCCGGTGGCGGCCAGGGTCGGGGCCTCGACTGAAAACGCCGGTATCTCAAACACCCCGTCCGGTTTGCGAATGATGTCGAGGCGTCCTGTGGCGGCAACGCCTGCCGGTTTTACCCAGGATTCGACAGGGATATCCAACGCCGTCTGGGTTAGGTCAAGCGCCACCCCGGCCCGGGTCACAATCCAATCCGCTGCTTCGATTTCGGCGCTGATCCCCATGGCGCCAAGGACCATCGTTCCGGTGCCGAAGCCAAGTGCGTCGCGATCGGCGTCGTTGACAATGCCGCGCACGGACAAGCGATTGTTCGGCCCGGCGCCGGGGATAAAGCCATGGCGCAGTTCGACCTCTAGGGGCACACCGTTGATCTCCACGTCGCCGGAAACCACCGCCGAGTTTGCGTCGGCGCGCACGGTCAACGCGCCGCGGCTGATGACAAATCGGCCTTGCGTGGCCTCGAACGAAAATTCCCGGATGTTCACGGCGGTGGCGAATTTCACTTCGGACGGCTCGACAACCAACTGCACCGGCATCGTCAGCTGGGTCCGGGCGGCGATGACGCCACCAAAAGGCGCGGCGCCGGGCACCACAATCTCGGTGAAGTTCACTGGCGGCCGGGCCAAGACCTTGACGGCGTCGGCGGTGGTGCCACTGACCACCATGTCGATCACCATGGACGGCCGGGTGGTGTCCAGACCGTCGATGTGCAGGACGCCTTCGGTTATTTCCAAGCCGCTGATTTCGCCTTCTTCCAGGGTCAGATCGAAGGCCGTGGTGGTCAGCTGGGCAAAGCCCCGGGCGCCAACCAGCGGCAGTTCACCTTGATGCAGCGTCGCCGCGGCGCCGGCAAAGCTGAACGTCAAGTCCACCGCCCCGGGCTCAAGCTGCTCCCAGTCGGTCTGGCCCGGCTTCATGCGCAGGCGGACGGTGCCCTCGGGGATCATCCCGGCTGAAGAACTGGTGATGACCCAGTCCCGGGACCGGGGGGCCAGATCCAAGGGCCACAAGGCATCCAAGCGGTTGACCGCAACATTGCTCCAGGTGCCGTCGGCACTGACCCCCAATCCTGCCTCACCGATGGTCAGGAGGCCGCTGAATTCCCCGACGGCACCGTCTGACTCGGCAAACAGCTCGTCAAAACGCACGGCGCTCAGGCCGTCAACGACGGCGCCGCGCATGGCCATTTGATCGAACGCCACCGGCGCGGACCAAATGTCGGGCCAATCGATGGTTCCCGCCCCGGCGGCCAGGTCGAAATCGATCCGGGTCACTTTGCCCTGGTCGTCGACCACTGCCGAGGCGGTGCCGGAAACCAGCGTGTGGACACCGCCGACATATGCCAAAATCTCGCCGTCGGCCGCGAACCGCGATGGGTCAAGGCCATCAAAAACCGCCCCCATGGTCAGCGTGCCGGTTTCCAGCGCGTATTCCGCGGCCACGGAAAGCCGCACGGGGCCGCCTTCGACCGCCAACTGTAGATCAAGGTCACCGGTAAGCGTATCCGGGTGGCGCACCAGTTCGGCATTCAGGTCAGGCGCCAGCCAGCGGATCCCGGTGACACGATCATCAATCGTGACAACGGCGTTGGAGATGCGCAGTTGGGTCAGAAATCCGGTGGGGCTGTCGGGGTCCGGGGGTTGGCGCAAGGCAGCCACCAGGGCCTGGACAAAGGCGCCGGCCTGGCCTTCGCCGGGGTCTTCGGCGTTGCCGAACAAGATGCGGCCGTCCGCGGTCCGGACAATGCGTATTTGCGGGCCCATCAGCTCGATATACGTGGGAGCCACCACGCCTCTGATGAGGGCGCTGGCCGACAGAGTCAGGGAAATTTCAGGAGCCCGGGCAACCACGCCCCCGGTTTCATCCACAATGCGCACGTCTTTGGCGCGCAAATCCAAATTTCGTTCCCAGCCCTCCCAGGTCAAAACCGTGTCTTCGTATTCGACCCGGTAACCCGAGGCATCCGCCGACAACGCGTTTTCGAAATAGGGCGTCAAGAATCCCAGAGACACGGGTCCCGCCGAGATCAGCCAGATTGCGACGATCAAGAGCAGGGCCCCGCTGGCGGCGAAGGCGGCCAAGATCCGAACCAGGATCCGGCTCGCCGGTTTCAGCACCGGTGCTCCAATGCGGTCAAGTCAGTGCCTTGTGGCTCGGCCAAGCGCGACAAAATGGCCCCCAAAACGGTATCGGATTCAGACATACCACGGCCCGGGGTTTGCGCGCGAACATTCTTCTTTGACAGCGCTTCTTGACCGTTTTGTGGCGTTCCCACACTGTTTGACCAATGACGGATTTCACACTGTTGGACGATTTGGCCGGGCGCCCCGCCCACACGCCCCTGCCCGCACCGTTTGACCCTGAATACGCAGCCCACGTGCTGACGGATATGGCGGACGCCAGCGAGCCCGGAAAGAAGTTCATCGACACCTTCGGCCAGACCGCCCAGGGCCGGGGCCTGCTAACCGCGGTTGCCGGCAACAGCCCGTTCTTGGCGCAGGCCATGCTCCGCGAAGTGGAATTCTTGGGCCTGGTGGCGGAAACCGGGCTCCAGACGGGCCTGGACAGCGTCCTCCAAGAGATCCGCGCCGACGGCGCCGCCGAGCCCCGGGCCGAGGCCGGGCTGATGGCGGATCTGCGCATCGCCCGGCGCCGGGTGGCGATCGTGACTGCCTTCGCCGATATCGCCGGGGTTTGGCCGCTGGCGCAAATCACCGGGGCCTTGAGTGCCTTCGCCGATGCCGCGGTCGATGCGACGGTCCGCACGTTGATCGCCGGGGCCGTGAAAACCGCGGCCTTGGACCCAGTGCCGGCGAAAGATCACGGCCTGACGGTGCTTGCCGTCGGCAAGTTGGGCGCGCGGGATCTGAATTATTCGTCGGACATCGACCTGATCGTGCTGTGGGACCAGGAAAAGGCCACCGGCATTGATGACCCCGGCGCCCTGTTTGTGCGTCTGACCCGGCGGCTGGTGACGGTGTTGGAGGAACGGACTGCGGACGGCTATGTGTTTCGCACCGATTTGCGCTTGCGCCCGGATCCCAGTTCCAGCCCGATGGCGGTTTCAATGGCCGCCGCCGAATCCTATTACGAAAGCGTCGGCCAGAACTGGGAACGGGCGGCTCT
Organism: Alphaproteobacteria bacterium; assembly: GCA_047517625.1. GTDB lineage: Bacteria > Pseudomonadota > Alphaproteobacteria > UBA2966 > CAIVPW01 > JABHVE01. Next base: position 6,967 of record JAKZSO010000136.1, on the reverse strand, counting down.
GATCAAGGCCCGGCCCATCGCCGGAGATATCGGCGGCGGCGAGCGGTTTTTGGCCCGTATTGCTCCCTTTATTTGGCGCAAGCACCTGGATTACGCGGCCATCGACGACATTCATTCCATCAAGCGCCAAATCCACAGTCACAAGGGCCACGCCACCATCGCCGTCGGCGGCCACAATGTGAAACTGGGCGCGGGCGGCATCCGCGAAATCGAATTCTTCGCCCAGACCCAGCAGCTGATCGCAGGCGGCCGGGATCCCCGGCTCCGGGTTCCCGGTACCTGCGACGCCATCCGGGCGTTGGCCCAAACCGGGCGTCTGGAAAACTCTGCCGCCAAGGCGCTCACCGATGCCTACGATTTTCTCCGGACCTTGGAGCACCGGTTGCAGATGATCCAAGACGAACAGACCCACATAATTCCGCAAGAGCCCCAAGCCTTGGCTCGGATCGCCGGGTTTTTGGGTTACGCCACCCCCCAAGCCTTCGAGCAGGCGGTGTTGGCTCAGCTGACGATCGTCTCGGGCCACTACGCCAAGCTATTCGAACAAGCTCCGCCGCTGACCTTGACCGGAAATTTGGTGTTCACCGGCAGTGAAATCGATCCCGGCACGTTGGCAACCCTTGGCGGATTGGGATTCGCCGACGGCCCCCGGGCAGTGGCCATCATCAAAGGCTGGCACCACGGGCGTTACCGGGCGACCCGCAGCCCCCGGGCCCGGGGCCTGTTGACCAATTTGGTGCCGGGATTGCTGGACGCCTTTGGCGGCACCTCCGACCCCGACGCCGCCCTCCTCAAATTCGACGAATTTTTGGGCGGTCTTGCCGCCGGGGTCCAGGTTTTCTCCCTGCTTTTGGCCCGGCCCGAGCTTTTGGCCTTGATCGCCGAGGTCATGGGCAGCGCCCCGGAATTGGCCACCCGTTTGAGCCGGGACCCCGGGCTGTTCGATGCCGTGTTGGAAACCAGCAGCGCGGCCTCCACCACCGATTACGCGGGCGAATTGAACAAGGTTTTGGACCGCGCCCGGGATTTCCAAGACGTCTTGGACGACGCCCGGCGCTGGACAAACGCCGCCAAATTTCGTGTGGGCATCCGCATCATGCGTGGCGAATTGCAGTCGGCTGGGTCCGGCGCCCTGCTCTCGGCGTTGGCGGATGCGGTTATGGCCGCGCTGTTGCCCCGGGTTCAGGCTGAATTTGCCATCAGACACGGCGGAATTCCTGGCGCCCAATTTGCCGTGGTGGCCATGGGCAAGCTCGGCGCCCGGGAAATGACCGCCCATTCAGATTTGGATTTAGTGTTTCTATACGATTGCCCCGGCGGCGCCGCGGCCTCGGACGGACCTGCGCCACTGGCCCAAAGCGCCTATTTCGCCCGCCTGGGTCAGCGCTTTATCAGCGCGTTGGGGGCCAGCACCGGCGAAGGCCGCCTGTACGAGGTGGACATGCGCCTGCGGCCTTCAGGCACATCAGGGCCCATCGCTTCCAGCCTGGAGAGCTGGGTGCAATACCAAACCGAAAAAGCATGGACCTTCGAGCACATGGCCCTGACCCGGGCCCGGATAGTGGCCGGACCGCCGGAGGTTTCCGACAAGATCAGCACGCACATCCGATCAATTCTATCGGCACCACGTGACGCCGCCGCGCTGGTCCGGGATGTTGACGAAATGCGTAAACGAATTGAGGCCGAGCATGGTTCCACCAACCCGTGGCGGGTCAAATACGTGCGTGGCGGCCTCATCGACGTGGACTTCATCGTTCAATGCTTGAAGCTCTTGAACGCCAACGAAGACCCAGATGTCCTGATTCCACTGGGCACCGCAAAGGCGATCAGTACCCTTATGGCCACCGGGGCCCTAAGCGTGGAGGAGTCGCTGGCCCTTGCCAACGCCGCTCAGCTGTATCGCAATGTGCAGAGTTTTCTGCGCCAGTGCTTCCAAAACGATTTCGACCCAGAGGCGGCGCCGACCGGGTTGCGGGAAGCGCTGGCCCGGGCCAGCAAGGCTGAAAGTTTCGCGGCGTTGGAAAAGCAGTTAGAAAGCACCCAGGTTGCTGTCTTGGGTTTGTTTAAGGCCAAGATTTCTGACCCGGCCCGGATGAACGAATAACGTCGTGCGTAGTCTTTTTTTCTATTTAACTAACTGAATCGGAGGAAAAAATGAGCGACGCGCAATTGGAAGAAGGCGACCGGGCCCCGGCATTCTCTCTGCCGACCGACGGCGACGGCTCGGTCCACTTGGCGGGCCTAAAGGGCTCAGCCGTGGTGCTTTACTTTTATCCAAAGGACGACACCCCGGGCTGCACCAAGGAAGCCATGGCCTTTACCCGGCTGCTGGAAGAATTCACCGAGTCCGGCGCCAAGGTTATTGGGGTTTCCAAGGACACCGTGGCGAAACATGACAAGTTCAAGGACAAGTACGCGTTGGAACATTTGCTGGCCGCGGATGTAGAGGGCAAAACCTGCGAGGATTACGGCGTTTGGGTGGAGAAAAAGAACTACGGGCGCACCTACATGGGGATTCTACGCGCGACCTTCCTAATCGATGGCCAGGGCACCCTGAACAAGATTTGGCGCAAGGTGAAAGTCGATGGCCACGCCGAGGAGGTCTTGGAGGCGGTTCAGGCCTTGGCCTAGCACCGGCCCCGCCCTAGACAGAGCGAGGGTGCAAATGCCAGATTAACCCGGCATTCACCAAAGTGGTGGATGATTGGGAGGATAAAACCCAGCGCCGCAACGGCGCGGGCGGGGGATCGCGATGGCCAAGGGCCCAATCGAACGCGTGCGCGAAACGCTGAGCCGCCTGTACCCAGAGCGGCAGTTTTATTATCGCAGCAACGGCGTCGTTCGTTTCATCACCCTTGGCCGGCCGTCGCAAATGGCGGTCACAGGGTTCTTGCTGGCTCTGGGAGGGTGGCTGGCCTTTACCACCGTCCATGTGGTCCTGAAGGACCAGATTATCGACGCCAAGAACCGGCGCATCGCCGAAATCACCAGCGCCTACCAAGTGCTGGCGGAACGGACCGTGGCTGGCGAAGAACGTCTGTTGGCCCTGACGGGCGAGGTGCAATCCCAGCACAGCCAACTTCTGGAATTGGTTGAATACACCAGGATCTTGGAAGGCCAGATGGGGACGATCACCGGACAGTTGGAGGCCGTCACAGGCCAACGTGATCAAGCCATGAACTTGACCGGAGAACTGCGAGACCGGGTGACGATCCTGCGGGCGGACCTGGAAGCCACGACCGCGGCGACCCAATCCTTGTCTGAAACGTTGACCGTCACCCAGACCAATCTCGAAACAGTTACGGTCGACAGGGACCAGGCAGTGACGGCGAACCAGTCCATGGCCGAGCAAATCGCGGAACTCACCCAAGCCGTAGGCGCCGGGCAGATCCGGGAGGGCGGCCTAAATGACGCCTTGGCGGCCACTAAGACGGCGCTCGCGGCGGTCGCGGTTCAGCGCAACCAGGCACGGCAGACGCTCGAGGCCATGACCGTGCAGACCGCGAATTTGGAGGGGGCCGCGGGGGCCGCCCAAACCCGGGAAAACAATTTGATCCAGGCGCTGGGGCAAACCCAAACCGAGCTCGCCGCCGCTGCTCTGCAACGCGATCAGGCCCGGCGGACGATTGAGGCGATGACCGTTCACACGGCGGATTTGGAGGGTGCCGCCGGCGCCGCCCAAATCCGAGAAAACAATTTGGTTCAGGCGTTGGCGCAAGCCCAAACCGAGCTCGCCGCTGTTGTTTTACAAGGGGATCAGGCCCGCCAGACAATTGAGGCGATGACCGTGCAGACAGCGGGTTTGGAGGGCGCCGCCGGTGCCGCGCAGGCCCGGGAAAACAATTTGATCCAGATTTTGGGGGATGCCCAGACCGAGTTAGCGGCACTTGTCGTCCAGCGCGATCAGGCTGTGGAACAGGTCCTGGCCATGACCGAACAAACCGGGCAATTGGCCGCCGCCCTGAATGGGGCGCGGACCCTGGAACGCGACCTCACCCAACAGCTTGCCGTTATCCAGGACGGCTTGGCGCTGGCCACATCCCAGCGCGATGCTGCCTTGGCTGGCGGCGAGGAGCTTGCCGCCCAGGTGACGGACCTGACGGACTTGGTGAACGATTTCAATGCCCGGGCGGAAACCGTGTTCGGCGACTTGGCCGCCGCCCAAAACCGCGCCGCCTTGCTTGATGCCGAGCGTGCCGACGCTGTGGCCCGCAATCAGGCGATGGCGGCTCAGGGGGTCGAGCTGACCCAGCGGCTTCAGGCCAACACTGGTCAAACGGGGGGCCTGGTGGACGATTTGGCGGCGGCCGAGGATCAAGCCACCCACATGGCGTTTCAGCGTGACGAGGCCTTGGCATCGCGGGACTTTACCGCGCGGCTGGTCGATGAATTGGAATTCCAGCTTGTTGAATTGCGCGATTCCCAAGTGGATTTGGTGCGGCGGCTGCAGACCAGGACCGAGGCCACGGTGGCCGGGGTCGAAGAAATGATCGCCGCCACCGGCCTAGACATTGACACCATGTTGGCGGCCGCGCCCGTTGATTTTGTGGTCGCCCGGGGCGGCCCACTGGTGGCGCTGAAGCCGGCGGTCACCCCGGAGGCGGAAGCCTTCGCCCGTTCGGTTTTTGTTGTCGAAACCCAGCTGGAGCGGTGGAACGTCCTGGAACAGATCCTTGGCATCATCCCCCTGACCTCCCCGGCCGACAGCTACTACATTTCCAGCCATTTCGGCATGCGAAGGGATCCGTTCAACGGCCAGCGCGCCATGCACGAGGGCATCGACATGGCCGGGCAGCCCAAGACGCCACTGTTTGCCCCGGCCCCCGGTATCGTCACCAAGGCGGGCACCTGGGGATCCTACGGGCGCATGGTCGAGATCGACCACGGCTTCGGAATTGCCACCCGGTATGGTCATTTGGAGAAGATTTTAGTCAATCGCGGTGATGAAATCGGATTTCGCGACAAAATCGGCCTAATGGGTCAAAGTGGCCGCACCACTGGCACCCATGTGCATTACGAAGTATTATTTAACGGTATTCCGCAAGATCCAACAAAGTTCTTAAGGGCGGGACAACATGTTTTCAAAAACTGATTCCACCTCTGATCGGGAGGCACAAAAGATGGCTTCGAATACTCCGGCGGGGCGCAATTCAGCGCCCTCCATCATCAGCGCCAACCTGCACATTGTCGGCAATCTGAAAACCGATGGCGAAATTCAAATCGACGGGGTGATTGAGGGCGACGTGACCGCCCAGGCTCTGACCATCGGCGGAAGTGCGCGGGTTTCGGGCGAATTGACCGGCCAGGAAGTGATCGTCCACGGTCAAATTTCCGGCAAAATCACGTCGAAGAACGTGCGGCTGGCAAAGACCGCGAAAGTGGTCGGTGACATTTTCCACGAAGTCTTGGCGATTGAAGCAGGCGCCCATATCGAAGGGCAACTGCGGAGAATCGACGAGGCCGCCAAGACCCGAAAGTCAGCGTCATCCGACCAAGCCGCGAAACCGGCGGGTGCAAACGGCAAGGAAAAAGCGGCGGAACAACCCTCCGCCAGATAAGACCGGCGTTATTTCGATCGCTTGGTGGCGCCGCCTTCGATGCTGGCGGACAACGCCGCGGCCATGAACTCGTCGAGGCGGCCGTCAAGCACGGCCGCGGTATTGCCGGTTTCGACGCCGGTGCGCAGGTCCTTGACCATTTGATACGGATGTAAAACGTAACTGCGGATTTGGTGGCCCCAGCCAATGTCTTCCTTGGCTTCGTGCGCCGCTTGGCGTTCGGCGTCGCGCTTCTCCAGTTCGCGCTGATACAGCCTGGCCTTTAGCATCGACATGGCCGCCGCCCGGTTTTTGTGTTGAGAGCGGTCGGATTGGCATTGGACCACTATTTCGGTGGGAATATGGGTGATGCGCACGGCGCTGTCGGTGCGGTTCACGTGCTGGCCCCCGGCCCCGGACGCCCGGTAGGTGTCGATGCGGATGTCCTTGTCGAGAATTTCGATATCGATCGTGTCCTCGACCACCGGATAGACCCAAACGCTGGCAAAGCTGGTGTGACGCCGAGCGCTGGAGTCAAAGGGTGAGATTCGCACCAGCCGATGGACGCCGCTTTCGGTTTTCAGCCAGCCATAGGCGTTGGCGCCGGACACTCGCAGCGTCGCGGATTTGACCCCGGCCTCTTCCCCCGGTGTTTCCTGAACCCAGGCGACCGCATACCCCGTGGCCTCGGCCCAGCGCTGGTACATGCGCACCAGCATTTCGGCCCAGTCCTGGGATTCGGTCCCGCCAGCGCCCGCATGGATTTCGACAAACGCATCGTTGGCATCGGCCTCGCCGGACAACAAACTTTCCAGCCGGCGCTTGGCCGCCAATTCGCCCAATGCCCGAAGTTCGATCAAGGCCTCGCTGTAGACGTCTTCGTCGGACTCCGCTTCGGCCAGTTCAATCAAGTCCACCGCTTCGCCGAGGCTGTTCTCTAGTGCCCGGGTGCCGGTGATGGCCTGATCCAGGCGGGTGCGTTCGCGCATAATTTTCTGGGCGCGGCCGGAATCGTTCCAAAGGTTTGAATCCTCCACCAGAGAATTCAATTCTTCGAGGCGGCTTAAGGCCCGATCCCAGTCAAAGATGCCTCCTCAGGATTTCCAGGGATTCCCGGATTTCCTCGGCGATAGCCGTGGCCTCCGCCCGCACCTAGTACAGGCCCCGGCGCATGGCTTCGTCCAAGGCGATCAGGCCAAAGTCCAAAACCAACGCTTCGCCGTGGGGCGCGGTGCCCGGCCGGAACGCTTCCAGAATGACTTGTTCGTCCCCGAAACCCGCCAGAGTGCCCGTTTCGGCGTTGATGCGGACCAGCTGAATACCCGGGGGGATACGGAACGGGATCGCTGGCGACCCGCGCAACGCCTCGTCCATGAACTCCCGGAAAATCGGGGCGGCGGCGCTGGCGCCTTGTTCGGACGGCCCCAATG
>JAKZSO010000135.1:0-11379 GCA_047517625.1 Alphaproteobacteria bacterium | reverse complement strand
TTGTTTACCGACCAAATCTTGGGTCATTGGCGTGTCGATGAAGCCCGGCGCGATGCAGTTGGCTGTAATACCCCGGGACGCCAATTCCCGGGCCAGGGATTTGGTCATGCCCACCAATCCGGCCTTGGCGGCGGCGTAATTTGCCTGGCCGGCGTTTCCCATTACGGCCACCACTGAGGTGATATTGATGATCCGCCCCCAGCGCCGCTTGGCCATGCCCCTGAGCGCCGGCTGGGTCACTGCGAACGCCGCCGTCAAATTCACATCCAACACCGCCCGCCAGTCCTCCATTGACATCCGCATCATCAAGCCGTCCCGGGTGATGCCGGCGTTGTTGACGACGATGTCCAGGCCGCCCAAGGCCTCCTCCGCCCGCCCCGCCAAGGCCCCAGCCTGATCCACGTCCGCCAAATCACAGGCCAAGGTGTGGGTGCGGCCACCCAAGACAGCGGCCAAGTCATCCAGCGCCCCCTGGCGGGTGCCGGACAAGGCCACGGTGGCGCCTTGGCCATGCAACGCCGTGGCGATCGCGCCGCCGATGCCGCCCGAAGCGCCGGTTACCAACGCTTTTTTTCCGGTCAGATCAAACATGGCCGCAGACCTACACTGATTTCAGAAACGCTTCCACATCGTAAGGCGTCTCGACCGCCGCGGTAACAAGATCCTTGTGGATCCGGCGATTGAGCCCGGTCAACACTTTGCCCGCACCGATCTCGGCAACGGTGTCGACCCCGGAATGGATCATGGCCTCGACACTTTCCCGCCAGCGCACCCGGCCGGTAATTTGCCGCTCCAGCAGGTCACGAATTTCCTCAACGTCGGACACCGGGCCAGCGCTAACGTTGGCGACGACCGGGGGGTTGGGCGACTGCAAGTCGGCGGCCGCCAGGACGTCGTGCATGACCTCCGCCGCCGGCGCCATCAACGGCGAATGAAAGCCGGCGCTGACCCCCAGTCGCACCACACGCTTGGCCCCCGCCTCAGTGGCCAGGCCAGCGGCCACTTCCAAGGCGCCGTCGTGACCGCTGATGACCACTTGGCCGGGACCGTTGTCGTTGGCGACAACGCAAATCTGACCTGTGGTTTTAGATGCATTTTCAACAGCTTCCTCAGCCATCTTAATGTTAGCGCCTAGCAACGCCAACATGCCGCCGCCATCGTCCTTGGCCCCGCCGGACCCGGCGTTTTTCATGGCCGTGCCACGCGCGTCCAACAGCCGAGCGGCTTCTCCCAGGCTGAACGCACCTGCCGCCGCCAACGCCGCGTACTCCCCCAGACTGTGGCCGGCGACGAAGGCGACTTGGGCGCCCACATCGAAACCGCCCTGGACGGTCATTACCCGCAGGACCGCCATGCTCATGGCCAACAACCCGGGCTGGGCGTTTTCGGTGGCGGTCAAGGCATCGTCAGGGCCTTCAAACAAGATCTTGCTGAGGCGCCGATCCAAGGCGTCGTCCACTTCCTCGAACACGTCACGGGCCTCGGCGAACGCCTCCGCCAAGGCCTGTCCCATGCCGACGCGCTGGGACCCCTGCCCCGGAAACACCAATGCCAATTTCACTTGTGGACTCCTTTACACGTTAACCCCCTTGTACAAGGCCCTTGATGGGAGCTGTCAAGGAACGCCGGATGGGCTTGCGCCCGGGCGCGGTTCAGTTTGAGCACGATCCAACCAGATGGAGTCATTTTGATGGTGGCAAATCGGCTTTCCGGGCAGACGCGGCCAAAAGCGCGATGCCCGTGCATCGGGCGAGGGCCGCAACGAACCCGGGAAGCCGATTGGCCCCACCACAGGCCGGTTTCTTTTGCGCCTTGGCGTTGTTGCGGTTCCTTGCCGCTGTGCCATCGCCATCAAGCGCGCCAGGGCTGCGGAGCAGCGATTCGCATTAATGCCACGACGCAAATTAAGTCCGGTCAAAAGGTTCCATCTGGTTGGATAGTGCTCTATATTCGCCGCCAACTTCTTGCCGGGCGCAGTCCGGCTATGGATCCGCGAAGGTTCGGTTGGCCGGACCGGGTCCCGATACAGCCAGAAGGAGAGACGATTGCCCTATTACGAGAGCGTATTTCTCGTGCGCGCTGATGTGTCCTCGCAACAAGTGGAAGCATTGGCCAAATCTTTCACCGACATCATCGCCGATAACGGCGGTGCGGTGACCAAGACCGAACACTGGGGTCTGCGCACGCTTGCTTACAAGATCAAGAAGAACCGCAAGGCCCATTACGTGCTGTTCAATATCGACAGCCCGGCGCCGGCCGTCCTGGAGATGGAGCGTAACATGCGCTTGAACGAGGACGTGTTGCGGACCCTGACCGTGCGCGTCGACGACCTGGACGAAGAGCCGTCAGCGATCATCCGGGCAAAGGGCCGCGACGACCGTGGCCGCCGGGACCGCGGCCCGCGCAGCGATGGCCCCAGCGATGGCAGATCAGGCGCCCCAGCCACCGCCAGAGACGGCGATGAAAAGGAAAAATCCGACGCCAACCAAGCCGCCAGCTCGAACCCCGGCGCGGCAGCCGACGGCGCCAAACCGGCCGAGGCGGGCGACCCGGCCCCAGGCCAAGCGGATGCGGATGGCGGCGCCACCGCCGGTGAAGGAGAAGACAAGTGAGCCCCCGCAGAGAAGAAGGTGGCGGCACGAGCCGTGGCGGACCAGGAGCCGGTGCGGGAGGCGCGCGCAAAACCTTCAGCCGCCGCCGCAAAACCGATCCCTTCAGCAGCCCCGACGCGCCAAAAATCGATTACAAGGACGTCAAGCTGCTGTCCCGGTACATTTCCGAGCGTGGCAAGATCGTGCCAAGCCGCATCACGGCAGTTTCTGCCGGCCCCCAGCGTGAGCTGGCCCGGGCAATCAAGCGGGCGCGGTTCCTGGCCCTTCTCCCCTACGTGAACGACTAGGAACCGCGCCATGGAAATCATTCTTCTCCGGCGGGTCGAGAAACTTGGCGAAATGGGCGACGTGGTCCGGGTCAAGGACGGCTACGCCCGCAATTTCCTGCTGCCCAAGCACTTTGCGCTGCGGGCGACCCCTGAAAACCGTGATCAATTCGAGGACCAGCGCAAGGACCTGGAAAAAGCCAACGCCGATAAACGTTCCCAGGCCGAAACGATTTCGTCGGGCCTGGACGGAAAGGTTTGTGTGCTGATTCGTCAGGCCAGCGAGGCCGGGCAACTGTACGGGTCTGTAACTGCCCGGGATGTGGCGGAGTCGATCAGCGCCGACGGCACCACGGTGGTGCGCGGCCAGGTGCAATTGGAGCGGCCCATCAAAACCTTGGGCAGCCATCCGGTTCGGGTCTATCTGCACCCGGAAGTTCCGGCGCTGGTCCAGGTTGTTGTGGCGCGGTCCGACGAAGAAGCGGAACGCCAGCTGCAAGCTGCTACGGCAGGCTCCGCCGAGGGCGAGGGAGCCGCCAAGGGCTCTGAGGCCGAAGCCCAAGCGGCCTTGGAGGCATCGGAAGAATTCTTTGAAGAAGGCGCCGGGCCCGCGGCCGAGATTGCCGAAGAAGACGGCGCCGAGCCCGAAGCCGAAGCGGACGCCAAATCCGAGGCTGAACCCAAGGCCGACAAGGCGGACTAAACCGCCGCCCAAACTCCGCTATCTTGGCGCCGCCGGGGGTTTGCCCCCACCCGCCGGTTTGGTAAACTTCGCCAAGCGCGTGGGAGGCGCGGGCATGATCCTGCTTGGCCCGGCCCTGAAGACGATGATCGTCAAGGGGCGATTAACGGTCTTTGATTCAGGAGGCAAACGGCACGAGTTTTCCGGCTCGGAGCCGGGTTCCTCGCTTACGCTTCGGTTCCATCGCCGCAGCCTGCCCGCGCGTTTGGCCCTGCGCCCGGACTTGGCCCTCGGCGAGGCCTATATGGATGGCTCGCTTACCGTCGAGGGCGGCGACATCTTTGACGCCATGGCGTTTCTCATGGATAACGCCGAACGCTCCGGCGGTTTCCGTTTGCGGCGCTGGGGCCGGACCTTGAATTTTTGGCTGCGCCGATTGCAGCAACGCAACGCAATCCCGGCCGCGCGGCGAAATGTCGCGCACCATTACGACCTGTCCAGCGATCTGTACGAAATGTTCTTGGATTCGGACCGCCAGTACAGTTGCGCCTATTACCGGTCTCCAGACGAAACGCTGGCCGACGCCCAACGCAACAAAAAACTCCACATCGCCGCCAAACTTTTGCTGGATCGGCCGGGCCTCAAAATTCTCGACATTGGCTCGGGCTGGGGCGGCCTGTCGCTGGAACTGGCGCGACTGTCCAACGCCAATGTCACGGGCGTGACGCTGTCCCAGGAACAGGCGAAAATTTCCAAACAGCGGGCGGCGCAATCCGGTTTGGCCAGCGATGTCCAATTCCGGGTTCAAGACTACCGCGCCGTGGACGACAAATTCGATCGCATCGTTTCGGTGGGCATGTTCGAACATGTGGGGGTCACCCACTACCCGGAATTCTTCAACAAGTGCCGGGATCTGCTACACGACGACGGGGTCGCGTTGCTGCACACCATCGGCCGGTCAAACGGCCCCGCCGCCACCGGCGACTGGGTCCGCAAATACATTTTCCCCGGCGGCTACATGCCGGCCCTGTCCGAGGTGGTTCCGGCAATCGAGCGCGCGGGGCTGTTCATCACCGACATCGAAATTCTGCGCTTTCATTACGCCGCCACCCTGCGGGGTTGGCGGCGGAAATTTACCGCCAACCGCGACAAGGTCGCTGAATTGTTCGACGAACGCTTCTGCCGCATGTGGGAGTTTTACTTGGCGGCGTCCGAGGCGGCGTTCCGCTATTCGGCCCACGAGGTGTTTCAAATTCAGTTTGCGAAACGCAAGGACACGGTGCCCGACACCCGGGACTATGTGGTCGATTGGGAGCGCTCGCATCGCGCCAGGGCGTCCCAGGCGGCTTAGGCTGTCCCCGCCACTCACAGGCTGTGGACGCAAGTTATCCCAATCTTTTTTCGCCGATCCGGGGTTCGTGTGACAGGGGAACTCGCACCGGCCGCGGTGCTTGTGTTACACCTTGAGCCATGGAGCCAGGGGGACAACCTTCCAGCGTTTTGGCCGTGGACGGCGATCAAAACGATGGGTCGAACGACGCCCTGGACTACCGCGAAGCACCGCACAACACCGAAGCCGAACAAGCCTTGCTGGGCGCCATCCTGGTAAAAAACGAGGCAGCGCTGAAGGTTTCCGAATTCCTGGAACCTGAACATTTTTTCGAGCCGGTCCACGGCCGCATCTATGACGCGGCTATGCAGATCATCGAGCGCGGCCAACACGCCACACCGGTAACGCTGAAATCATATTTCGAGCGCGACGAAGCGTTGGCCGACGTCGGCAGCGACGCCTACCTCGCCCGGCTGGCGGGTGCGGCGGTCACCGTCATCAACGCCGAAGATTATGGCCGGGTGATTTACGACTGCTTCCTGCGCCGGGAATTAATTACCGTCGGCGAAGACGTGGTCAACACCGCCTACGAGCCCGCCGTCGACGAGCCGGCCATGGGCCAAATCGAAGCGGCCGAATCCGCCCTGTTTCGCCTGGCGGAAACCGGCGGTCACGAAGGCGGGTTCCAGAAGTTTTCCGACTCCATCGTTAACGCCATTGACCGTATCCAAATCGCCTACCAGTCGGATTCCAGGTTGGTTGGGGTGAGCACGGGTTTGACCGATCTGGACCGCATGTTGGGAGGCCTGCAGCGCTCTGACCTGGTCATTCTGGCCGGACGCCCAAGCATGGGCAAAACCGCGCTGGCCACAAATATAGCTTTTCATGCGGCAAAGTCGTTCCGCCAGGAAACCGACGAAAACGACAACACCAAAACCGTCGAAGGGGCGGTGGTCGGATTCTTCTCGCTGGAAATGGCGGCGGACCAGTTGGCCTCACGGATTTTGGCCGAGGTTTCGCAAATTTCGTCGGAAAAACTCCAGCGCGGCGAACTGACGAACGATCAGTTCACCCGGGTCGCCACGGCGTCCAAACAAATTCAGAAGCTGCCGTTCTTCATTGACGACACCCCTGCCTTGTCCGTGGCTGCTCTGCGAACCCGGGCCCGGCGGCTCAAACGCCAACATGGTCTGGGGCTGATCGTCGTCGATTACCTGCAGCTGGTGCGCCCAGCCGGTAAATCGTCGCTGGAATACCGGGTCCAAGAGGTTTCCCAGATCACCCAGGCTTTGAAAGCACTGGCCAAAGAGCTGGACGTGCCGGTTTTGGCCTTGTCCCAGCTTTCCCGGGCGGTGGAACAGCGCGAGGACAAGCGGCCCTTGCTGTCGGATCTGCGAGAATCCGGCTCCATCGAACAGGACGCCGACGTCGTGATGTTCATCTACCGGGACGAATATTATCGCGAGCGCAGGGAGCCCGAGGAAAAGGGCACCGAGGAATACTTTAATTGGCAGAAGAAGATGGAAGAGGTCCATAACGTCGCCGAAATCATCATCGGCAAGCAACGCCACGGCCCCACCGGCAAGACCGAATTGTTCTTCCGCCCCGAATTCACCAAGTTCGGCAACAAAGAACGCACCGACCACATCCCCGAACCGGCGCCGTATTAGCCCACAAATCCGAGCACCTCTGGCCCATCTCCCGTAGGGTACGCGCCAACGATGGCTGGGTTTCGGAATTCACCTGATTTAATGACCGCCGCCGGAGGCACCGTGCGCATTGACCTCGGCGCTTTGATGGCAAACTGGCGAACTCTGGGCCAGGCGGCTGGCGAGGCTGAGTGCGCGGCGGTGGTCAAAGCCGACGCTTATGGCACCGGCATGGCCGCGGCCGCCGCGGCCCTGGCGGCGGCGGGGTGCGCGACGTTTTTTGTCGCCACCCTGGACGAAGCCATTGCCCTGCGCGCGGTCTTAGGCACTGAGCCCACCATTCTGATGTTCAACGGCGTGTTGCCGGGAACAGGGTCCGAGACCCAGGCCCATGGCATCGTGCCGGTGCTCAACGACCTGGGGCAATTGCAGGAATGGCGCGATCTGGCCGATCGGTCGGGCAGCGCCCTTGCCGCCGCGTTACACGCCGACACCGGCATGAACCGCCTGGGCCTGACGCCGGGCGATGTCGGGGTGCTCGCTAACGAGCCCGAGCGCATGGCGGGGATCGATCTTCGCCTGGTAATGAGCCACCTGGCTTGCGGCGAAGACGGCGGCAACCCCATGAACGAGCGCCAACTGGTGGAATTCCTGCGCCAAAAGGCGGCCTTGAAGCCCGCTCCGGCCAGCCTGGCGGCATCGTCGGGGATCTTTCTGGGGGCCGGATTTCACTTTGAAATGGTCCGCCCCGGCGTCGCTCTGTACGGCGGAAATCCGACCCCGAATGATCCCAATCCAATGGCGGAAGTGGTTCAAATTAAAGGAAAAATCGTCCAAGTCCGTGACGTTGACTCGCCCCAGACCGTTGGCTATGGTGCCGCCTTCCCGGTGACCGGGCCGGCGAAAATCGCCACGGTTGCCGTCGGATATGCCGATGGGATTTTGCGCGCACTCGGTGACAAACAAAACGGCGAATCCTGGGGCTCGATTGGCGGGGTATCCGTGCCGTTGGTCGGTCGGGTTTCCATGGACCTTTTGACGTTCGACGTCACCGCCGCGCCTACGGGTGCGGTGCACCCGGGAGCCTGGGTCGATTTGGTCGGCGGCGATGGGATGACGGTGAACGAAGCCGCGGCCGCCGCAAATACCATCGCCTACGAAATTCTGACGTCGCTTGGCGGGCGTTATCACCGCCAATACGTGGCGGAAGCCTGAGCCAATGTTTGTCGTAACGTTCCTTTCGGCCATCGGCCGGACCTTCCTGAATTTTCTCCGGGTCAGCGGCCGCTTGGCGATTTTCGCCGGGCGCGCATTGGACGCGGTGATCCGCCCGCCCTTCTATCCCCGGCTGATCCTGAAACAGATGGCCACCATCGGCTTTTACTCGTTGCCAGTGGTTGGCCTCACTGCCCTGTTCACCGGCATGGTGTTGGCGCTGCAGATTTTTCTCGGCTCGGCCCGGTTCAACGCCGAAAGCGCCGTCGCCTCCATCGTCGTCATCGGGATCACCCGGGAAATCGGCCCGGTCATCGCCTCGTTGATGGTGGCGGGCCGAGTCGGCGCCGCCATCGCCGCCGAAATCGGCACCATGCGGGTGACCGAGCAAATTGACGCTCTGACAACGCTGGCGACGAATCCGTTCCGTTATTTGGTGGCCCCACGGTTGATCGCAGCGGTATTGACGTTGCCGGTCTTGGTGCTGATTGCCGACATTGTCGGTGTGTTTGGGGCCTATACGGTAGGGGTCGTGAAGCTGGGCTTTAGCCCATCGGCGTACATCCAGAACAGCTTGGATTTCCTGGAAGTGATTGACGTCGTTTCAGGCTTGGCGAAGGCGGCGGTGTTCGGTTTCATCATCGCGTTGATGGGCTGTTACCACGGCTATTACAGCCGCGGCGGCGCCCAGGGCGTTGGCAAGGCGACCACCAACGCCGTGGTGTCCGCGTCCATTCTATTGCTGTCCGCGGATTATATTCTCACTGAACTTTTCTTTGCCCAATAATTGGTTACATACGGGTCTTAGGAATTAGGTTTAGTTCGTGACGGCAAAGATCAAGCTTTCCGGCGTGACCAAATCCTTTGGCCCCAAGGTCGTCCTGGATGGGGTGGATCTTGCGGTCGCGGCCGGGGAATCGGTGGTGGTGATCGGCGGCTCCGGCGTCGGCAAATCCGTGCTGCTGAAATGCATCCTGGGCCTTGTGACCCCCAACCGGGGGTCCATTGAAGTCGATGGCACCGAGGTCGTCGGGCTGGGCGCAAGAGCCCGAGACGAAACCCTGCGCAAATTCGGCATGTTGTTTCAAAGTGCGGCACTTTTCGACAGTCTCAGCGTTTGGGAAAACGTCGCCTTTGGTCTGATCGAGGGCATGGGCATGGCCCGGGACCAGGCCCGGGTCGAGGCGATCGAGGCGTTGGCGCGCGTGGGGCTGGCCGAAGACGTGGCCGGGCTGGACCAGGCGGAGCTTTCCGGCGGCATGAAAAAACGCGTCGGTCTGGCCCGGGCCATCGCAACCACGCCGGAGATCTTGTTTTTTGACGAACCGACCACCGGCCTGGACCCGATCATGGGCGACGTCATCAACGATCTGATCGCAAAGAGCGTGCGCGAGCTGGGCGCCACCGCCCTGTCCATCACCCACGATCTGGCCAGCGCCCGCAAAATCGCCGACCGCATCGCCATGCTCCATGCCGGGCGCATCATCTGGCAAGGCCCCGTCGCCGATATC
This sequence comes from Alphaproteobacteria bacterium, assembly GCA_047517625.1. Lineage (GTDB taxonomy): Bacteria > Pseudomonadota > Alphaproteobacteria > UBA2966 > CAIVPW01 > JABHVE01. Next base: position 2,114 of record JAKZSO010000135.1, on the reverse strand, counting down.
GATCATTCCGGCAACGAATTTGTCGACCAATTTATCCATGGCCGGGCCGAAGGTCCGATCCAAATGGAAGTGCTGAAGCCGTGAGCCGAGCGAAATCTCGGTTTGTCTGCCAATCGTGCGGCAATGTCACGTCCAAATGGGCGGGGCGCTGCGAAGCCTGCGGCGAATGGAACACCGTGGTCGAAGAAGCCGGAACCGAGGCGGTGCCAAAGGGCCTTTCCAGCGGGTCGGGCAAGGCTTTGGCGGTCGAAATGTTGTCTGCCAAACCACCGGATTTGGCCCGCATCCATACCGGCATCAGCGAATTCGATCTGGCCTGTGGCTCTGGCCTGGCTCCGGGCTCGGCGTTGTTGGTGGCGGGGGAACCCGGCATTGGCAAATCCACCTTGCTGCTGCAGGCGGCGGGCAATATGGCAAGCAAAGGCATCAACTGCCTGTATGTCAGCGGCGAAGAAGCGGTGGAGCAAATCCGCAACCGCGCCCACCGGCTGGGGATCGGCGACGCTCCGATGCGTCTGACCGCCGCCAACAGCGTCCGCGATATTTTGGCGACCGTGCACCAGGGCGGCCCGGCGGCGGTCGTCGTGATCGATTCCATCCAGACCATGTTCGTGGACAATTTGGAATCGGCGCCGGGGTCCGTGGCCCAGGTCCGGGCCAGCGCCCAGGCCCTGATCGCCCAGGCCAGGCGCGATGGCTTTTGCCTGGTGATGCTGGGCCATGTGACGAAGGAAGGCACCATCGCCGGCCCCCGGGTGTTGGAGCACATGGTCGACACGGTGTTGAATTTCGAGGGCGACCGCAGCCACCAATTCCGCATCCTGCGCGCCGTCAAAAACCGCTTTGGCGCCAATGACGAAATCGGCGTGTTCGAAATGACCGGCTCCGGCCTCGCCGAAGTGCCAAATCCGTCCGCCCTGTTTTTGTCCGATGGTGGCGCATCCGCCAGCGGCACATCTGTGTTTGCAGGCGTCGAGGGCACCCGGCCCCTGTTGGTGGAGATTCAGGCCCTGGTGGCGCCGTCGCCGCTCGGCACCCCGCGCCGGGCCGTGGTCGGATGGGATCAAGCCAGGCTGTCCATGGTTTTGGCGGTGTTGGACGCCCGCTGCGGCTTTGCCATGGCTGGCCGCGATGTGTTCCTGACCATCATCGGCGGCTTGCGCATTACCGAGCCCGCCGCCGACTTGGCCGCCGCCGCCGCCCTAATATCGTCCGCCACCGGGGCGAACCTGCCGGAAAAGACGGTGATCTTTGGCGAGATTGGATTGTCCGGCGGCGTCCGCGCGGTGAGCCAGACCGATGCCCGCTTGCGCGAAGCCGCCAAGCTTGGGTTCACGTCGGCCTGGCTGCCACCGTTGCGCGGCGCCGGGTATTCGGGCCCCATGGGGCTGACCGAAATCGCCCAACTGTCCGACTTGGTGACCTTGATTGGTGGCGAGAACAAAACCGGTTTGGCCGCGGCCGCCGCCGGAGGCGAGCATTAAATGGGCCAATTCGGCTTTTTGATTGTTGACTTAAGCATCCTGGCGATCAATTTGGTTTCGGGGGCGCTTGCGGCGTCCCGGGGGTTCGTGAAAGAGGTCTTGGCGGTGGCCGCGTGGATTGCCGCGGCCCTGGCGGCGGTGTTGTTGTTTCCCTCGATCAAGGAATTTACCCGCGACCTTGTGTCCCGGGAAATTCTTGCCGACGGCATCACTATCGGCGTCATCTTTGTGGTAACTCTTGCCGTGGTATCGTTGATCAGCCAGCCAATCGCGGCTCGGGTCCAGGAAAGCAACATGGGCCCGACCGACCGTGTCTTGGGATTCGGGTTTGGGGTTGTGCGCGGAGCATTGATCGTGGCCATCGGATATCTGTTGGTAACCTGGGTTGTGGCGGTCAATGACCAGCCCGATTGGCTGCTTGACGCCAAGCTTCTCCCCATAGTCGATCAGGCGGGCCAGTGGCTGTTGGAACTGGTCCCGGCCGCGTTCCGGGAAGACGGGTTCCTGGCCCTTGCCGGATCCAACGCGGGGGAAATCGGATGATCGAGCCCGACGACAAGTTCCACGACGAGTGCGGAATTTTCGGCGTTTTTGGCAATGATGATTCCGCCGCCCACACTGCCTTGGGCC
>JAKZSO010000134.1:0-7454 GCA_047517625.1 Alphaproteobacteria bacterium | reverse complement strand
GCGACGGCCTGGGCTGCATCGCCAAATTGAACGGGGTGGAAATCGCGTTGATTCAAGACGAGCGCGCGTTTGCCGAAGACTGTGACCGCGCCCAAATCGTCATTGCCGCCGTGCCGGCGTTCAATCCCTGCCATGTCGATGTGGTGGTCGATCGGTTTGATGTGTGGTGGCGCGGCGCCCACGCGGTATGGGTCACGCCGGACGGAATTCGCGTGCGCAGCGTCTCGGACCTGTGGGGGGATCGGCCCTGGGTGCTGCCCCGGCACAGGTCCCGGAAATAAGCCCCGGAGCACCGAATGAACCCCAGGACATGACCCATCAAGAAATTGTCAGCCTAATTGAAGGTGATGAATGGATGATCGGGGTCCTCCAGACCGCGCGAGAATTGAGAATGCCAGATTGGTGTATCGGGGCCGGATTTGTCAGAAACAAAGTATGGGATTTTCTCCATGAGTTTTCCGAACCCAGCGCCGGTATGAGCGACGTTGACTTGGTTTATTTTGACCCAAGGGGAACGATCAACGCGCCGACGCCGACCTTTCACAGAATTTGTGCCGGCGGACAGGCTTTGACTGGGAAGTCATCAATCAGACCTATGCGCATTCATGGGCCGGTGTTTCACCATATCGATTAACCGAGGATGCGATATCGCGTTGGCCGGAAACCGCCACCAGCCTGGGTGTCAAAATGCCAAACGATCAGCTGGAATTGATCGCTCCCCACGGGATCGAAGATTTGGTGGGTCTTGATCATTCGGCCAAGCCAAAATTTTCCCGGCGGACTCCCAGAAGTTCGGGAGCGGGTAAAACAAAAGGGGTGGCTCGAAAGATGGCCGAAACTAAGCTTCCAAGGCTAGTCTGAACGACCCGAGCGATTAGTTGTAGCGGCGCATCAGGCCGACCAGACGGCCCTGGACCTGGACCCGGTCCGGCCCGAAGATGCGGGTCTCGTAAGCCTCGTTGGCGGATTCCAGGGCAACCGAATCGCCCTTGCAGCGCAGACGCTTCAGCGTCACTTCCTCGTTGTCCACCAAGGCCACAACGATGCTGCCGTTGTCGGCATTTTCCGTGCGCTGGATGATCACCGTGTCGCCATCGTGGATGCCGGCGTCGATCATCGAATCTCCTGAGATTTCCAGGGCGTAATGCTCGCCTGCGGCGATGATGGCGTCAGGGACATCAATGAAATGGGATTGGTCGCGCAGGGCCTCGATGGGCGTGCCCGCGGCGATGCGGCCAAACATCGGCAATGACTGGGCGGACCCGGTGCCGGTCGCCGTGGCCGGGCCAATTTTTGGGCCCTTGCCGGAGAAATCGGGACGGATGATGCCGGGGTCTTCTTCCGGCTTGGTGACGGCGCCCGGCACTGCGGATTCCGGCAGTTTCAGAACCTCCAGGGCTCGGGCCCGGTGGGGCAGGCGGCGGATGAAGCCGCGCTCTTCCAGGGCCGTCACCAGCCGATGAATGCCGGACTTGGAGCGCATGCCAAGCGCATCTTTCATTTCATCGAACGATGGGGAAACCCCATCGGCGCCAAGGCGCTCGTTAATGAAGGTCAGCAGTTCATGTTGTTTGCGTGTCAGCATGTGACCCTAATGCCCCACTTTTTTTGGCGGCCCGCCCCAAGATCGGGCCGGTTACCCCGGGCTGAACCACAACATATGGAACAAACCCAAAACATAGCCACATGTTCTAGTTTGGTTCTCCTAAGGGGTCAAGGGGGTTATAGTGCGCCCACACGCACGGGCGCGTCGCGTGTGGACGGGGCAGAGTCATTCGTAGGCCAACTCTTGGGATCATTTGGATTCGGGCATTGCACCCACTCATACTTGGCCATCCATTGGGAGGTCTCCATTGGCACTTTTGAATCTTATGGGTTGGGCCCTTAGGTTTCATGTGGAAAATTAAGGTCGATGTTGCGACGGGTGTTGTAACTAGGGAGGATCGGGATTTGGGGCGAGTATTGCAACCTCTAGCAATGTGTCCGATAGTTGAATAGTCATGTTCGTCTCCTTAATCCAAAAATGGCTCATACGAGGCCTGTTCCTCGCCGGAGTCGCTCTCGCGGGTTTGATCGTTGCTCCATTTGCATTGTCGGGGCCATTCGAGGACGGGATTGCGGCGTACGACGCTGGCGACTATCCCGTCGCACTGCGACTGTTCTTGGACGCGGGGGGTTCACCTTTTGCTCAAGCCATGATTGGCCATATTTACGGCGAAGGATTGGGCGTGCCCAGAGACCAGGCGCGATCCATCTACTGGTATCGCTTGGCCGCCGATCAAGGACACGCCATTGCCCAGTACAATCTCGGAGTGATACACGAAAAAGGATTGGGAGTTTCTCGGGATTATGTGGCCGCGGTCTTTTGGTACCGCCTGGCAGCCGAACAGGGTCGGGCCATTGCACAATCCAACCTTGGTTTGATGTACCTCAACGGCCAGGGAGTTCGAACGGAGTGTGTGCAGGGATTTGCGTGAAATAGTATCGCTGCGGGTCAAGGAGACGCCTACGCCGAGAGCATCTAGAATCAACTAGTTGGGATGATGACTCCGCAACAATTGATCGAAGCCAAAAGTCTAGCGGATGAGTTTTGGGTGAAATTCGTTGTCCCATTTGCTGAATAACCATTCTTGTGAATGAGTAATGCGGGGCATTAGTGTCGTAATATTCGCGCTAGGCGGAATAGCCATCATTGGGTGCGACCATCCCGTATATGCCCAGCGGAGTGCTGTGGTTGGTTTCGCACCATTTTTCCCTTTTTTTGGACTTTACGCGGGGATCGCGCAAGGAGACTGGGTCCCCTTTGGGCTTCTAGCGGGTGGCATCGTCCTTGCCAAATTAGCTAGCCTTGGGTCTCGCTTGGATTGAGACTTTCCGTTCGGTCGCCCTGGGTGGTTCCTTACGCCAAGGGGATATGTGGCGGTCAAGTGGGCTTTGCGCCATTCAGTACCCGTCGTAGGAGAGGGTAAAAGGCAGGGCTTCGGCCATCTCGCCCTTCAACGCCGGGCCAGCTTTGATCGCGCGCAGAACAAAGCAGTCGGCGTCGGAGAGAACGGACACCAGACTGCTGTCCTGTTCGTCCATCGGGGTCGCAACGAAGGCGCCTTTGTCGTCCCGTTCGAGCCGGGCGCGCAAATAGGCTTGGCGGCCGCCATTGGCGGGCAGGTCCCTGCCGAGCTTCACCGGGATCGTGGGCTGGGTGATCTCGGCTAAGCCCTGCAACGCCGCGATGGCGGGCCGCAGAAACACCAATGCACACACCATGGCCGACACCGGATTGCCGGGCAGGCCCAGCATGGGCACATCGCCAAAACGCCCAAACATCATCGGCTTGCCCGGGCGCATGGCCACCCGCCAGAAATCGATGACGAGGCCGACTTCGCCCAGGACCTTTTGCACCAGATCGTGGTCGCCCACCGAGGCGCCGCCGATGGTGACAAACATGTCGGCGTCGGCGGCTTTGGCGGCGAGTGTTTTCAGCGTCTCCGCGTCATCGGTGGCAATGCCCAAATCCACAGCCTCGGCGCCGCCGCCGATGGCCATGGCCGCCAACGCCGGCGTGTTGGAATTCACAATCTGCACCGGGCCTGATGCCTCGCCTGGGCGCACCAGTTCGCTGCCGGTGGCCAAAAACGCCACCCGGGGTCTCTGCCGCACCGTCACCTCGGACACATTCGCCGCCGCCGCCAGCCCCACATCCCGGGCAGTCAGCCGCCTGCCCGCCGTCAGCATCACCGTGCCCTCGACGAAATCCAGGCCTTGGGGGCGGACGTTGCGCCCGGCTTCGGCGGGGACGTTTACGGTGACCATGTCGCCGTGGGCGGAGGTGTTTTCCTGCATGACCACGGTATCGGCGCCTTCCGGTAGCGGGCCGCCGGTGAAAATGCGCACCGTCGTGCCGGGCTCCACGGCGCCTGCAAACACGCCCCCGGCCGGCGCCTCGCCAATCCGTTTCAGTGCGGCAGGGACCTGGGCAACATCGGCGGCGCGGACCGCATAGCCGTCCATGGCCGAGACCGTGGACGGCGGCTGGGTGATGTTCGCCAGCACATCCGCGGCCAGCACGCGGCCAAACGACTGCTCCACCGGTACAGGTTCTGTCCCCACCGGCGAGACCGCGGCCAAGATCTTGGCCAGGGCCTCGTCAACCGGGGTCAGACTAGGAAGCGCGCCATTCACCCGATTTGCCTCCCGCTTTGTGCATCAGTCTTATGTCGCTGATCGTCATGCCCCGATCCACGGCCTTGCACATGTCGTAGATGGTGAGTGCGGCGACGGATGCGGCGGTCAGCGCCTCCATCTCGATACCGGTGCGGCCAATGACTTTGCAGGTGGCTGAAATGTCGATGGCATTGCGGGCCGTGTCCGGTGTCAGTTCGACTTTGACTAACGACATGGGCAGGGGATGGCACAACGGAATCAAATCCGGCGTGCGTTTGGCCCCCATGATTCCGGCCAAACGGGCAGCCGCTAACACGTCGCCTTTTTTTACGCCGCCCTCCAGGATCAACGCCAGTGTGGCGGGCTCCATTGTGATGGTGGCTGCCGCCGTGGCCGTGCGCTCGGTCACGTCCGTGGCGGACACATCGACCATGTTGGCATTGCCGTTCGCGTCTAAGTGCGTGAGTTCCGCCATCAGCTTGCCTTTGCTTGTGCCGCGCCCAGCAGCAGCGCCGTCGCGGCGGCCACGTCGCGTTCCCGCATCAACGATTCACCGACCAGGAACCGGTGCACGCCCGCTTCTGTCAATCGACCCAGGTCAGCATTTGTGTAAAGCCCGCTTTCGCCCACCAGGGTCGCGGATTTGGGCGCCATGGGCGCCAACTTTTCCGTGTTGGCGATATCCACTTCCAGTGTGTCCAGATCACGATTGTTGATGCCAATGAGCGTCGGGCTCAATCCTGCGGCCCGGGCCATTTCGGCCTCGTCATGGACTTCGACCATGGTGTCCATGCCGTATTGGGTGGCGACGCTGGCGATTTCCCCAGCCTCGGCATCGCCCAAAATGGCCAGAATAATGAGGATGCAGTCGGCACCCAATGCGCGGGATTCGACAACTTGGTAAGGGTCAAGCAGGAAGTCCTTGCGCAAGACCGGCAGATCCACGGCCTCCCGCGCGGCCGCCAGGAACGCGTCAGCGCCCTGAAAAAACGGCGCATCGGTGAGCACCGAAAGGCACGCGGCACCGCCAGCGGCATAGGCCCGGGCCAGGGCAGGGGGGTCGAAGTCCTCCCGGATCAGGCCTTTTGACGGCGACGCTTTTTTGATTTCAGCGATCAAGCCAGAGCCGGTGCGCACCACGGAGTTTTCCAGCGCCTTGGCAAATCCGCGCACGGGCGGTGCGTCGCCCGCGGCGTCTTCCAGTCCGGCGAGGGGACGGGCAGCCTTGGACGCAACAAAATGCGCCCGTTTCGCCTCGCAAATTTCGTCCAGAATCCCGGTCACCCGCCCGCCTCGTTGGTGATTTCCACCATGGCCGCGAGCGCCCTTGCCGCGCCGCCACCGTCAATGGATTCAACGGCCATCATCGCGCCGGATTTGAGGTCGTCGGCTTTTCCCGAAACCACCAGCGCTGCGGCGGAATTTAGCAGCACGATGTTTCGGAACGGGCCTGATTGGGCGTCCAACACCGCGTCGATGGCGGCGGCATTGAATTCAGCGTCGGCGCCTTTCAGTGTTTGGGGCTGGGCGACCTGGACCCCGATGTCGATGGGGCTGACCTCAAAGCTGGAAATCTCACCATTTTTGAGCGCGCAGACGTGCGTCGATCCCGTGGTGGTTATTTCGTCCAGGCCGTCTGAGCCATGCACCACCCACGCATGTTCAGCGCCCAGCTGTTTGAGCACATGGGCCAGCGGTTCCACCCATTCCCTGGAGAAAACCCCCAGCAATAAACGTTTGACGCCGGCGGGATTGGACAATGGCCCCAACAGATTGAACATGGTGCGGGTGCCAAGCTCCACCCGGGTGGGGCCGACGTGGCGCATGGCGCTGTGATGGGTGGGGGCGAGCATGAAACAAATGCCGGCCTCGTTCAGCGATTTCTGCACCAAGCTCACATCGCATTCGATGTTGACGCCCAGGGCTTTGAGCACATCAGCCGATCCGCATTTTGATGACATGGCGCGGTTGCCGTGCTTGGCCACTGGCACACCGGCTCCGGCCACCACCAGGGCCGAGGCCGTGGAAACGTTGTAGGTTCCGGACTGATCGCCGCCGGTGCCGACAACATCAACGGCACCTTCGGGCGCGTTGATGGCTAAGGCTTTTGCGCGCATAACCATGGCGCCGCCGGTGATTTCGTCCACGATTTCTCCGCGCACACGCAGGGCCATCAAAAACGCCCCGGTCTGCGAGGGAGTCGCTTCCCCCGACATCATGATATCGAACGCCTCCGTGGTTTCGTCAATCGACAGGCTCTCGCCCGCGGCGACTTTTCCGATCAGCGGCTTCAGGCTTCGTTCTTCGCTCAACGTGTCTCTCCCTCAAACGCTTTGCAGTTCGTTTGGCTTGATCCCGGCAAGGGTCAGAAAGTTTGCCAGCACTGCGTGACCCAATTCCGACGCGATGCTTTCCGGGTGGAATTGCACCCCGTGAATCGGGTGCTCCTTGTGAGACACACCCATAATAACGCCATCTTCGGTTTGGGCGGTGACTTCCAGCACATTCGGCACACTTGTCGGCTCGATGGTAAGGGAATGGTACCGGGTCGCCCAAAAGCCGTCCTCAAGCCCGGCAAAGACGCTTTTACCCTTGTGCCAGATTTGGCTGCGTTTGCCGTGCATCATGGTCGGCGCCCGGACAACCTCGCCGCCAAAGGCCTGGCCTATGGTTTGATGGCCCAGGCAAACACCCAACATGGGCACGGCTCCCGTGGCGGCGCGGACTAAATCCAGGCAGATGCCGGCGCGGTCGGGATCGCAAGGGCCGGGGGATAAAACGATGGCGTCCGGCCCCAGTGCCATCACATCATCCACCGAAATGGCGTCGTTGCGGAACACACGGGATTGTGCACCAAGCTCGCCCAGGAAGTGGACCAGGTTGTAAACAAAACTGTCGTAGTTATCGATTATAACAAGCATATCAATCCGTTATAGCGCAGTCCTAACGTGGAAACTCTAGGGTTTTGCTCGCCCCGGGCCCGATAAAAACCGCCCATTTCGATCCCCGTCAAGACCGCGGGCAAATATACCCATTGACGTTCCAGTTACTGGAACACTTATATCAATCCCAGTTCCCGCAATTCCAATCAGCATCGGTTTATCATGGCAAAGCACGAACACCCCGAAACCACCACATTTAAGGTCTTGAACCCGGACGCGACCGAAGGCGGCCAGTCGGCTGAGCCAGAAAAAATGGAAGGACACGATCATCAAGGGCATGCGAACGAAGCCCATGCCCACGATGAGCATGATCACGATCACAGCGCTCACGATCACAGCGCTCACGATCAC
>JAKZSO010000133.1:0-4866 GCA_047517625.1 Alphaproteobacteria bacterium | reverse complement strand
GGCCATCACTCCGGCCAGCGAGGCCGCCACAATCTGATTGGCCTCGGTGCCCACCGCGATCGCCGCCGGCACGCCCATGAAAATCAGGAATGGTGTCATCAAGAACCCGCCGCCCACCCCAAACATCCCCGATAAGAACCCCACCACCCCACCCATTCCCAGCAGGATGAACAGGTTGACCGACATTTCGGCGATGGGCAGGTAGATTTGCATTAGGCACCGGGCTTTGTCCGCAAGCAGCGGGACTCTGCGGGCCTAGGGGCGATGCACACGCACCGCCAGGAAGATTGAAGGTTTGCACCTGTGGTTGGCGAACATCCGGCAGTACTTTGAAAGTCTTTACCATCATTGGCTGGGCCAAGTTGTAAGCCACCCGTTGACACGGGCACAATGGCGGCTAGTGTATTTTCATGCGTCGGACGTCATCCGCTTTCTTCCTAGCGGCCGCTTTTCTGTTTGGAGCACCAGCCCAAGCCGGTTTCCAAGAAGGGTTCGATGCCTTCCGCAACAGCGACTACTCGGCGGCTATGGCCGAGTTGCTTCCCGCCGCCGAACGCGGGGATGCCGGCGCCGCCATCCTTGTGGGCATTTTATACGCCAACGGGTACGGCCTGGATGGGCCGGATTTTGACCAAGCTAAGCATTGGTTTGAGACCGCCGCGGTCGCCGGACCCACCCCGGTCATGGTGGTCAAAGGGGCGCTGATGGGGATGCGCCGCAAAGCGGATCAGGAATTCGCCGCCGCCTTGGCGCATTTCGGCGCCGATGCCGCCGCTGGCGAGCCTGGGGCGCAATACCTGATGGCCTGGATATCAAACAACGGCGTTGGCACCGCCACCGATGAAATTGCGGGGCTGGCGTATTTGCGAGACGCCGCCAGCGGTGGTTACGCGCAGGCCAAATTTCAGTTGGCGGAGTTGATGCTGGACGGGCTGGGCGTACCCCGGGACGAGACGGGTGCCGCACAAATGTTTGGCGAAGCCGCGGAAAGTGGACACGCGGCGTCCCAGAACGCCCTGGCTTTGCTGTACGTCACCGGACGGGGGGCGTTGCCCAAGATCTCGTTGAATCCGCCGAATGGGCGATCAAATCGGGGCGCCAAGGAAACGCCGACGCTCAACTTTTCATCAGCGGTCTGTATCGGGATGGCTTGGGTTTGGACCAAGATGACGCTCAGGCCTTCAATTGGGCCGTCCTCGCCGCAAATCAAAACTTTGGCCCCGCCCAGCTGCGGCTGGCGTCCTATTACGCGGACGGGCTTGGGGTGGAAGCGGACATTCACGAGGCGTATTTTTGGTGGGCATTGGGGACGCTGAATGCCTATGGAGAATACAGCCCCCTGATCGAATCCTTGTGCGAGGACCTAATCCCCATAATTCCGGCCGCACAACGGGCGGATTTGGACCGCCAAGCCTTCAATTGGCTGGGAATTTTCGAGGGTGCAATCGATCCAGATGTCGACCCGGTGGAGTAATGGGAATGGGCAGGGTCGCTAAGTCTGAAGCGCATCAGTTAGGAACGCTTCCGTCACGTTTTTTGCACTGATCCCGAGCGCCCCTAGCCGACCCGTCGACTGAAATAGCGCCAACCCGATGACAAAGCAGCCGAGGCCGACGGCTTTTGCCTCCGCCCTTTTTTGATCCGATCCGGCGCTTTTATAAGCCACAGCAACTGGCGACAGCGCCGATATCAATTTGCCATTCACCCTGGCGCCAAAATCGCTCCCATTGTCGTTATGGGTTGCCCCCACCAGCACCGACAGCAAAGACGATGCCTTGGTCCCGGGCCCGTAGAATTCCAAAATTTCGTCGACAGCCGCGGCGATTTTTTTTGCCCCAGCCCCAGGTTCTGATGCCACGGAAACAGCCACTTTCCGAGCCAGTTTTGTCAATGATCCCAGGGCCAGATCCTGGACCACGCTTTCGGTGCCAGGAAAGTATGTATACAGCGCCCCGACCGAGGCACCGGTTTCGGCGGCGATTGCCCGGGCCGTGGTGCCGCCCAATCCGTCGCGCAAAAACACTCGCCACGCTGCTTCGGCAAACGCCCGGCGCTTGGCCCTGTGGGCAACAGAAAATCCTTGCGTCCGCCGTTCAGGAGGCATGCCCAAACATTAACCGGGATTTGAACTGCGTTCAATACTGAACGAAGTTCATGAAAAAATAGGATTGTGAACACTGTTCATTACGTTTTGATTTTCCAGGGTCTTCACGCATGGTACCGTGGGTCCGCGGCAACAAATTTGGACTGATTTTGTGAATCCCGGACCGGAAAAACGATCCACCGAGGTCAAAATTGAAGGGCGCGGTCGCGGCTTCACCGACATCACGGCCCGGGTCGCCGACTGGGTCGCGGCCACTGGCGTCCTATCTGGCCAAGTCAGCATTTTTGTTCGCCACACATCGGCGTCGCTGATCATTCAGGAAAATGCCGATCCGGACGTTTTGCGGGATCTAGAACACTTCTTCAGCCGCCTGGTGCCCGACGCAGACTCTGGCGGCAAGTATGGTCATTCTCAAGAAGGGCCCGACGACATGCCGGCACATATCAGATCGGCTCTGACGCTTACCCAGGTCACCATCCCGGTCGTGGACGGCCGTTTGGGGCTCGGCACTTGGCAAAGCGTCTATTTGTACGAACACCGGACGCAGCCCCGGCCCCGCAACGTCATTTTGCAGGTGATCGAAATTTAGTCCCGCCTAATAGTGGCCGAGTGCAATGTATCCTCTGGCCAGCAAGCGATTTTCGCTTGGGTCTGTCTCGGATTTGAACACCGCCAGCACCTCCGCCGAATACAGGTTGCCGCGGCCGCCTGAGCAAGGCGGCAAATAGCCACGGCCCATCATACCGAACGGAATAAGTGGGCCGTGTTCGACAAAAATTTCGGCGCCCAGCTCGCGCGTATTTGGTGGGACGGCCGGCAGCCGGATCTCCGCTGCCGGTCGGATCCAAAATCCGATCGCCCCGTGACCACCGCCTTCATCCAGGAAAACACCATTTCGTCGTTGAAGTTGACGATGATGGCGTTGGCGTCGGTCGGCACCCCAGCTACCAACAGTGACGGGCTCATGGCGTTGCTGCCTTCATAGCGGTCGCACCACATACCCTCCGGCAAGGCCTCGCCACCCCATTCGGGATCGGCGAACGCCACCTCCAAATCACCAACGGCGCCTGTGGCTTGATAATCAGTTTGCCCGGCAAAGGCCCAGGCCAACATGCCCACCACGGCCAAGACCACAACCAACACGATCGCACCAATGATCTTCAGGAATTTTCCCATGATCTTGTCCCCAAAAGCCCCTGCGTGTTGCAACCTTATCACGGCGGCGGCCGCGTCGCTGTATCTGTCGAACGACGGATCCTGCGTTAAAGCGATCGATCGGGCAGCGGAGCGGTCCGGGCCGACCGCGCCTGGATTTACCAGACTCGCGACGTTTGGCCGGTATCAATGTGAATGAAATCAGACCGTGGGTAATAGCCAATCCCGCCGTACCCGAACGCGGCCGAAATGGCGGCGAGCTGCAATGCGTCGGTTCCAAATCCGGGCAGCCGGATGTCAATGGCCATGCCGTACATGTGATAGCTCTGCTCCGGCACTCCCTCGGGATCGTTGCGGTGCAGCATGAGATTTGTTGATTCTGACCGATAGCCTGAAATCACGTGGAACGGGCCCAGGGCTCCGGTTTTTTGGGCCAATCGATTGAGCGTCACCATTAGCCGCGGGTCCATTGCACCGATTTCTCCGGTGCGCCAATCGCGCAGGCACCAGTTGACCTCCGCCAGTGCTTCGTCAACGAATTGCTCGCCATCCCAAAACATTGTGTCGACCGCTTCGCCGGTATGAATGTTGTGCAGCCCCACCCGCATGACGAACCGGGCGTCGGCGGCCCGCACCGCGGGGGCTGCAATAATCCCAGCGCCGGTTACCGCGACAGCCCCCGCCATCCCCAGCAGCGTTCGCCGGGCCGGTTCAATCGACCAGAGGCACGGTCAAGTCCAGGGGCGTTTTGCCGGCTTCAAAGTTGTCCCACATCATTTCAAGGCCGCGCTCGAAATGCCGGGTGAAACGGGCGACATCGAATAGCGGGCTGGTTTCGATGCTGGCGGCCAGCTTGGCCCGCACGGCAGCGAGCTTTTCCGGATCGGTGCCAAGTTCGACCGCGATTTGCTCGTATTCGTTCAGGTCCGCACCGATCATTGCTCCTAGACCGGCCACCTCCAGCATCTTGTACCGGCCGCGGTTGCCATAGGGCGAACCGCTGGTCACCACCACCGGCACCCCACACCACAAGGCGTCAAGGGTCGTTGCCCCACCCTCCAAATTGTAGCCATCCAAGGCTATGTCGGCCAATCCAAGGCGGCTGATGTGGTGGGACGGGTCGATTGGTTCGGCGAATACCAGGCGGTCGCGGGAAACCCCGCGGACCTTCGCCTCCTTCCGCAGATTGGCGCGGCTGGTTTCCGACCCCTTCATGATCCACAACACGCTGTCGGGCACCCGCGCCAGAATGTGCATCCACAGGCCTAACGTCTCAGGATCGATCTTGTAGTGGCCATTGAAATTGGCGAATACCACGGCGCCTTCCGGCAAGCCGACGTCGGCGCGGGTGTATTGCCGATTGGAGCGTTCGCGAGGCGAGCCCGGCAACGATCCCTGGGGCAAATACACCAAATGTTCCGTGCAAAATGCGCGCTCGTCCGGCGGCCACATCGCGTCATCGGAAATCAAATAATCCAAGATTTCGCCGCCGATCGCCGACGCCTGCAACGGCGCCGGGTGCATGGCGAATAGTTCCAGCCACGAGCCCCGGGTATGCCCGGCCAAGTCCACCATAATGTTGACCCCGGCGTCATTGATTTGCCGCG
>JAKZSO010000132.1:0-3311 GCA_047517625.1 Alphaproteobacteria bacterium | reverse complement strand
TCGTTGATCAAACTTATCAGCCGGTCGGAGTTCGCGTAGGCAATTTCCAACATCGCGGTCATGCGGGCAGGCAAATCGCCGGTGACCCCCGATCGCACCAGTCCCAGCGCGTCTTTGATGGAAGTCAGTGGTGTGCGCAGTTCGTGGCTCACCGTCGAAACGAACTCGTTTTTCAAGCCTTCGACCGCTTTTAGTTCGGTGATATCACGCGCCACACCGGCAAACATGCGTTTGCCAGCGATCGGCATTTCGCCGACCGCAAGGCTCATGGGAAACACAGTGCCATCCTTGCGCTGGCCAAAAACCTCGCGCCCGAGCCCGATTACCCGGGGTTCTCCGGTGGTCAGGAATCGGTTCAGGTAGCCATGGTGTTCGCCCCCGTAGGGCTCGGGCATCAGCATGCGGACGTTTTTGCCAATGACCTCGTCGGCGGCGTAGCCGAAAATCCGGCTGGCCCCGACGTTGAACGTTTGAATAACGCCCAACGAATCGATGGTGATAATTCCGTCGTTCACGGTATTCAGAATTGCGTTCAGGGTTTCGGTACGATCGGCGACCAGATTTTGGATTTCGAAATTTCGCGCCGTCATCGCCCGGATATAAACCCCGATTAAGAAGACGATCAGAAAAACCGGTACGCCGGCCGCCCAGGGCTGAGGAGTCATCAAAGGTGAGAATTCAGGCCCTGACGGTCCTGTCTCCAACCAAGATTTCGACCCCAGAATGGACTCCCGATTGCAGAGCCTGGCGGGTGGGCGCCGGCGCGCCAGGGTCCGCCGAAATCGCATGGACCAACTGGTCGCCTTGGGCAGCTGAAAGATCGAAAACAGCGACATCAAAGCCAGGCCCGTCCACCGCTTCGGAAAAATTGATCGCGTTGGCCAGGGTGCGCTCGATGTCCAAAACCGCCAAGGCATAACCTTCCAGCGACTCCCGCCGATTTTCCACGGATTGCGTTGGTGTGCCCGTTCGGTATATCGGGGCAAAGATCAAGACCCCCGGTCGGGCGCCGCCACCCTGAACCAAACTGATTTTGGCGCTGGCGACCACCGTGCCGGTGTCCCGCGCTTTTTCCAGCGCCGCCAATCGCGTGGGACTGGAAGCCAAGTCAAAACCCAGGGCGGCCTCGTTGCCAACAAGAGGTTCCAGGTAGTAAACGGGAAAGTATTCCGGCCGGTCAGCCGCGATCACCAAGGCGCCACCACCGTCGCGCTCGGTGATCCGATACTGGCCAAGTCCCTCCGACCGGGCCAGTTGCTCGTGCCCGGCCCGCTCAAGCGCTGTCACACGCGGGATCCATTCCACCGCCTGAATACCGCCGTGCTCGGACAAAACATGGGAGACAAAAATTGCGAATTCGTCCCGATCAACGTTTTGGCTGGCGTTGAAAAACGAAACAATGGTTTCGGCAACTTCCAGTGTCGTGTTCAAACTTCCGCCCAGGGCGGCCAGACGGGCCGTGGCTGCCTCCTGGAACGCCGATTCATAACGGTCGTGCTCAAAGCGGGCGGTGGCGGCCCCGATTACCCAGGCGAGTGCCAGCCCCGCCGCAACCGACAAGGCCAAAATCCGCATACCGCGGACGCCGTCTGGTGTTCTAGCCATTGCAATCCTGGTACTGCGATTGTTTGACGGAATGATATAGGGCGCCGCCGGGTGGCGGCCACAAACACCTTTTGTACATTCCGCCCGTTAACGTTGTCGAAATTTTGCCAGGAAATTGCCGCCTCTAGGGATAACGATCGCAAACGGGCCACATGGCGTTGAAGTACTGTATGCGGGCCTCTTTTGAACGAAGACAGGCGGTCAAGCCGCATCGGCCCAAGGTTGGTGGTTAATTCACCACCGGTGCCGCTGGCAGCCCCAGCATGAAAAGTTCCCGGATCGACTCCGCACTGGTAATGGCGATTGCCCGCCCCACCTCTTCACCGCCGGAGAATACGATCAGGGTCGATTGGACCCGAACCCAATAATCGAACAGAAAGTCGATCTGAGTGTCGAAATCGACGACATAGCCGACCGCGTCTTTAAAAACGGCGCCTCGGCAATCACCTCCAGCATAACCGGGGCCTGGGCGGCGCAAGTGGTACACCAGTCGGCGTGGACCGCGACAAACACGGTTTTGCCCGCCGCAAGGTCTTCCGCAAACCGAACGGGGTCGTACCAGAACCACTCGCCAGCCGCGGCGGAGTTGGTCCATGCGGCAGCCATTGAAAGCGCAAGCGCCGACGCCGCCAGATGGCCACCCAAGCGCGAAACAGCCGTTCCAAATCGCCGAAAAATCATGGCCAGATCGTACACCTGAGGCGGTCGAGAAAAACACACGGGTTCGTGAACCAGCCATCCTGTCATCCGGCGGATAAGGAGCCGTAACGCATTATATAGTAGTCCCCTCCCCTCACTGCTGCTACATTTTGTGGTTCGAACGCCATGCGCGAGGTGCGCACGGCGCCCAGTGCGGGCGACAACTTCAGAGGGTTCATTGCGCGATTTGGCACCAGTCCGTGCATTGCCGTGTCCTCTGGCGGCCCTCGCCGTCTGTCTTTTCGGCCTTGGCGGTTGTGGCCTATTCGGCGGCAATGCGCCATCCGGGAATGCCGTTTCTCAAGGCCCGGCGGCCCTGACCGACATGCCCACCATCGCCATGATTGCGCCCCCAGATCCATTCGGGATAACCCCGGTCGGACCCGAAGCCATTTTGGATCCGTTGGCCGCCATGGATGATCGGATTACGGCACTGGAAGGCGCCATGGCATCATTGACCGGAAACATCGACCTGCGGCTGCCGGCCATTGACCGCATGATCGGTATCGAAGCCGACATTCGGGTGCTGCTAACCCAGCTGGCCCAACTGGCGGACACCAGCCCACCCCCGGCCGCGGCCGCCGCAGCCCCGATTGAGGCACCCGGGCCGGCCCAGGCACTTCCCGGTCTTGCAGCGATCGGTCCGCCTGAGGTTGGTGCTGGCCAGGAACTCCCTGGCCTTGCTGCCGTTGAGCCGCCGACGCCAGCGGCTGCCCCGAGCCCGGCAGAAATTGGGCCGCCCATGGCAATCGTCCCCGTGGAACCGGTTGCCGAGGCGCCCCTGGCGCCGATGCCAGCCCCGGCACCCCCACAGGGGCCCCAGCGCCGCCGCCGCCAGTGGCCGAGTTGGCACCTGCACCAGCGCCGGTGCCCTTGGTGCAAGCGCCCGCCGCCGCGGTGGCTGCTCCGCCAGCACTTGCGCCAACGGGAGGTCTTCAACGCGGCCTGCATCTCGCCTCTTATCGCCAGCGATCAAGCTTGGAGAATGGCTGGGCGGTGTTGCGGGC
>JAKZSO010000131.1:0-8283 GCA_047517625.1 Alphaproteobacteria bacterium | reverse complement strand
GGTGATCGAATGGGACGAGGACGAGACGGTCATCCGCACCGAGATTGTCCGCCCCAACGACCCGAACATTTCAGTGGACTGGCACGTTCGTACCGGCCCCGAATCAAGTTTGATTTTGGACATCATTATCGAGGGCCTGCGCCTAACCCGGACACTCAACGAAGAATTTTCCAACATCATCAGGGTCGGCGGCGGCGACATCGAAGTCTTGCTCCAGCTTCTGCGCGACAGGGCTTCGGGAGGCTAGCATTCAGAATTGCCGATCGGATTCACGTGGCGCGCAGACGCACCACGATCTGCTCGCGCGACAATTTTCTCTCGCTTTCTGAGACCCGGCTAACTAGGCGCGAGCAGATCGTGGCAGGGCTGGGTGCCACGTGAATCTGATCGGCCTTTAATACGCGCGAGCAGATCGTGGCAGTTCTGGCTGCCACGTGAATCTGATCGGCCTCTATAAAAGCCGGCGTTGGCGATCTTCCTCATACGCCTGATAATTTCCTTCAAACCATTCCACGTGGGACTCGCCTTCAAACGCGACAATGTGCGTGGCGATGCGATCCAGGAACCAGCGGTCATGGCTAATGACCAGGATGCAGCCGCCAAACTCCACCAAGGCATCTTCCAGGGCCCGCAATGTATCCACATCCAAATCGTTGGTGGGCTCGTCCAACAGCAAAAAATTCGCACCGGCCTTCAACATTTTCGCCAGGTGCACACGATTGCGCTCGCCCCCGGATAGGCGGCCGACCTTGGCCTGCTGGTCGCTGCCCTTGAAATTGAACGCACCGACATAGGCCCGGGAGGCCATTGGCCGATTGCCCAAAATGATTTCGTCGAGGCCGTCGGAGATTTCTTCCCACACGGTTTTGGCCGGGTCCAAAGCATCTCGGGATTGATCGACGAACCCGACGACTACCGTTTCCCCCAGTGTGAGCGTGCCTTTATCCGGCTGCTCTTGGCCGGTGATCATCCGCGCCAGAGTGGTTTTGCCAGCGCCGTTGGGGCCGATGACCCCGACGATGGCGCCGCGCGGAATGCGGAAAGACAGGTCCTTGATCAGTTCCCGCTCGCCGAAGCCTTTCGAGACGCCGACCGCGTCGACAACGATGTCACCCAGCCGGGGCCCGGCGGGGATGACGATTTGGGCTTTGGCCACTTGGGCCTCGTGCTCGGCGGACATCAAATCGTCGTAGGCGGTCAACCGGGCCTTGCCTTTGGCTTGGCGGGCGCGTGGCGACTGGCGGATCCATTCCAGCTCCCGTGCCAGGGTTCTGGCCCGGGCGTCATCCTCTTTACCCTCTTGGACCAAGCGCCGTTCCTTTTGTTCCAGCCAGCTGGAATAATTGCCCTCGAACGGGATGCCCTGGCCGCGGGCAAGCTCAAGAATCCATCCAGCAACGTTGTCCAAAAAATAGCGGTCGTGGGTCACGGCGACGACGGTACCGGAGTAATCGGCCAGGAATTTTTCCAGCCAGGCGACGGATTCCGCATCCAAATGATTGGTGGGCTCGTCCAGCAGAAGCAAGTCCGGGCGCTCCAACAACAGCCGCGCCAGCGCCACCCGGCGGCGCTCGCCCCCGGATAACTTTGTGACGTCGGTGTCACCGGGGGGGCAGCGCAACGCCGCCATGGCCAGCGCCAAAGTGCGCTCCAACTCCCAGCCGTTCACCGCTTCGATTTTGTCTTGGAGTTCCCCCTGTTCAGCGATCAAGGCAGTCATCTCGTCGTCGTCCATTGGCTCGGCGAACTTGGCGTTGACGGCCTCGAAGCGGTCCAGCAAAGCCTTGGTTTGGGCCGCCCCCTCGGCGACATTGCCGACCACATCCAAATCCGGGTCTAGCTCTGGTTCCTGGGGCAGGTAGCCGATGCGCACACCGTCTGCCACCCAGGCCTCGCCGCTAAACTCGGTTTCGATCCCGGCCATGATTTTCAACAGCGTCGATTTTCCGGCGCCGTTGTACCCAAGGACGCCGATTTTGGCGCCGGGAAAAAACGAGAGGCCAATGTTTTGCAGAACTTGGCGTCCGCCCGGGTAGGTCTTGCCCAGGCCTTTCATCACGTAAATGTACTGGTAAGTCGCCATAGGGAATGGAGTGCTTTCGATTGAAAGGGACCGGTGGAGCGGCGCGCGGGCCGCTGGGGCGTGAAAAGCAGCTAGGCTGGGCCGATGTCAAGACCTGTGACATCGGTGGTGGTGGCGGGGGTCAGATCGACGCCGGTCAAGTCCGCCTTGGTCAGGTCGGCACCGGTCAAATTGGCGGCCCGCCGCTCACCGCCCGCTTTTCCATCCCGGCCAAGAACAAGCGCGCTGCCGAAGTTGCTGCTGGCCATTTTAGCGCCGCGCAAATCGACCCCGGATAAATCCGCGCCGCGAAAATCACCGAAACGGACATCGGCCCCCATCATGTTGGCCCCGGCAAGATCGGCCAAAACGAAATCGCAGTGGGCCAGCCACGCCCAGGACAAATTGCAATCTCGCAAAATGGCACCGCTCAGGTAGGTTCCCGACAGTCTGGCATTGCTGAGATCGGCCCCTTCTAAATCCGCCCGGGCACCCTGGGCGCCATCGGAATCCACCCACAGAGCGTGATCGCGCAGCGCTTTCTGCAGGTGGGCGGATAGCTGCGCGGTTCCCAGAACGACTTTGGCGTCTTCCATGTCAACCTGATCAAAATCCACGTCCACCAGCAACGCCCCACGCAAATCAGCAGCGCGCATGGTGGCCCCAGCCAGGTTGGCGCCGGACAAAACCACGGCGGTCAAATTTGCCCCATTCAGTGTGGCACCCCCGGCATCGGCCCCGGACAGATCGGCGCCCCGGGCATCGATCCCGGTCAAGTCGGCGTGGCGCAGGATTGCCCCGGTCATTGACGCATGACGGGCGGAACCCCCGGTCAGGTCGGAGCCTTCGAAATTCGTTTCATCCATTCGAGCGTGGTCAAGATGGGCGGATCGAATGTCCGAGGCGCTAAAATCCGCCCCGGAAAAATCCGCGCCTTGTGCGACCACATTGCGGAGGATGGCACCCCGAGACTGAATTCTGACCAAACTGGCGTGGGTGAGGTCGGCGGCCTCTAGCGACGCCGATCGGATGTCGGCGGCGGACAGATCGGCGCGGCACAAATTTGCCGCCGAAAAGTCGGCCCTGCCGGCCTGGGAAAAACGCAGATCAGCGCCGGACAGATCGGCCCCGGCGAGGCTCGCATCTTCCAACACGGCCTGTTTCAAATCTGCCCCTGCGAGGGACGCCGCGCCCATCGTGGCTCCACTGAGATTGGCGCCGGCAAAGCTTGCGCTATTCAACGAGGCGGATGAAAGGTCGGTCGAAACCTCCTGGCCGCTGGACTGCCCGAGATTGGCGCCACTGAAATTAGCGCGGTCGGCCTTGGCATCCGAAAACCGGCTGCCACGCATATCCGCCGCCTGGAATTTGCCGGCCTCGACCCGGGACCCGCGGAAATCAGCCCGCCCCAGGTCCGCATCGCGAAAGTCGGCGTCGACTAACTCGCAGCCGCTGAAGTCCGTGCCCTTCAGAATTGCCCGGCGTAAATCCAGATCGCCTAGGCGCAATCCGGACAGATTTTGGTTGCTTAAATCCGCCCGGACACCGCCCAAATGGCCATCCAGGTAGCGTTTGTGGCGCTTCAGCGTGGCGACAAATTCCTTTGGCGTCACTTCCTCCCCCTCCCCCAAACCACAACTGGCAAATGATACCACCGGTCGCGGCTCCAGGCGGCATCGTTGCCGTCGTGGTAATATGGGGCCGGTGACCGATTCTGACCAGCACATATCCGACTACGCTGCGGCGCTATCCCTCGGCGTCCGGACGGTGGTCGCCAAGGCCGCCCCTGGCCTCAACCCGCAGTCGCTGAAGGCGCTGGTCGCGGAGTTGATCGCGGTCGGCGATGCCACCCTTGCGACGTTGGCCGCCACCGACCCACCCGCACAACCCCTGGCCTGTGGCGAGGGCTGCGTCTATTGCTGCCGGGTCCAAGTTCAGGTCTCCATAATCGAAGCGCTGAACGTCGCCCAGGCCCTGATCGAAACGCTGTCGGCGGATGACTTGGCGGCGCTCAAATCCCGCATCGCCATTCTCGACGCTCAAACCCATGGCCTCACCCACCAGGATCGCGGGCTTTTGGCTTTGGCTTGCCCGTTGCTGGTGAACGAACGTTGCTCGATTTACGACGACCGGTCTTTTGTCTGCCGGGCTGCGAATTCGGTCGATGCGGAGCAGTGCCGGGACATGCTGACCGAGGGGCCCGACGCCCAGGTCACGAACTATCAGCACCAAAAGTCAGTGTATGGAACCATTGGCGCCGCTACCGCTGCGGGCCTAGCCGATGCCCAAGCCGGCGCGGGCGAGACCGTCGATCCGGGCGGGATTGTATTGGAACTAACGGCGGCATTGCATCTGGCGTTGGACCACCCGGACCCGGTCTCGGCGTGGCAGCAGGGAATTTTGGATTTCTCCGCCGCCACGGCACCGAGCCGTGAACTGCGGACCAACGAAAGCACCGAGCGTGTGAACTGCGGACCTACAAAAGCATGCGCCCCTGAGTTATTGAATCGACGCCACCGCGAAAATCACATCAAACGGCTGGCTGTAGATCACCACCGATCGATAGGCGCCGGGGCCATCGGGCAGCGGATAATTGTGGCTCCCCAAGTTCGCGCGCAAAGGCCCCAAGTCTAGGAACCCGACGGCCCGGATGTGTTCCACGGATTCCGGGGTCCGCGTGTTCACCAAATAGACATGCAGGCCCGGACCAACGCCAATATCGCCATCGGCGATCCGTAACGCAAATTTATTACCGCCCAAGTCAAACACTGTGACGTCGCCGCTGGCCGGATGCAAAGAATCGGCCCCCGCCAGCGCTCCGCCGCGCACCGCATGAGGAACCTCCATGGGGTCCGGAGACAGCAGGTGCTCGTTCAACGTCACCCTTGGCCACCCCTGGGCCGCGGTTGTCATCTGGCGTTCCATGTCCGCCTTTTGCTCCAGGGTCATCAACGCCAGCTGGTCCGCCGTCGGAATTTTGAATTCTTGAGCGGCGGCTGGGGGACCCAAATGACCCATCAGCGCGACGCCGGCGGCGATCAGAAGGAACCTTGGAAAAAATTGCGCCACGAAATCCTCATAGGCAATTGGGGCCTGAGGGCCATAGTATCACTGTGAACGGCTGAGGGAAATTTGGCGACTCTAAAGACACCATCGGCATTGATCGGAACCACCGTCCTTTTGGTTGTGGCGGCACGGCTTTTGATCGGCGTGGCCCCAGTTCAAGCCCAGGACTTGACCGGGCCTGTGGTGCCGTGCGGCGATGTGCTGCCGGCGTTTCCCGCCCCAGGTGACCCACCAACAATCGACATTTGGTACGGCGATGACCTGGGCATATGGGCGCCCCCACCCTGCACCGGTTGGGACGCCATCGATTTCAATGTGCTGATCGCCACGGCAGGCCGGTTTGAGCACTCCGGGCCGTTGTCAAATATTCTCAGCCGCTTGGGGGCGGTTTCAGACATGCGCGGCGTCCAATACTGGTCCCACACCCGCGAGGTTTGGCGGCTGTTGATTTTGGATGCTAACGCCCTGAATTCCCCGAATCCCGATGACATCCGGGAGAAATTCTCCGATGCCGATTTGGTGCCGGGCCGGGACCTGTTCCTGTGGCAGCACGAAAACACTCCGGCGGGACAGCTGGTATTTCGCCTGAATGTGTTGGAGCGCACCGCCGACCGGGCCGTTCTGGCATTGGAAAACACCGACCCGTTGAAATATCTGTTTTTGACGGTGTTCGAGGCGGGCGAGTACCAGTTCCTTTATTTCTTTGAACGCGAATCCGCAAATTCCTGGCGGTATTTCTCCCTGGTTAGATTGGGCGCGGGCTTTTACCCCTTGGTGTGGGAAGGCGGCCCCAGCTACATCAACCGCTCGGTCGCCATGTACCGGCACTTTGCTGGCATCCCCACCGACCGAGACCCCCCGGCGGCCCCATGAGCGTGGCCAAGAATCGCTTTCGCTTACCCGTGGCGGCGGCTCTGGTTGGGGGCGTTAGCGCGCTGATTCTGGCGGCGGTGGGCGGAGTCATTCTGATCACTTTTTTCACCGCCCGGGCGAGCACCCTGGAGCTGTTGCGCGACCGCGCCGATTTGGGCCTGGAGTTGTTGGAAACCCGCATCCGCGGCCAGTTAGACCCGATCACTGATGTCGGCAATGGTTTAGTGGCTCTGATCGCCGACGGCGACCTCGACCCAACGAACTTGGACCAAGTGCGAACAGCTTTCCAAGGGGCGCTAAGCGCCGTGCCCCAGGCCAAGGCCATCATCTATGTGGGCACCGATCTTCAGACTGCCCGGGTCAGCCGCGGTGAAGAACCGCTGCTGGAGATCATCGACACCGGCATTTCCATCGTCGCCATGGGTGGCATGACCGAGACCTTGGACGGGGTCTTTGCCATGCTGGACAGCGCCTCCCGAATGTCTTCTGGCGCCTGGCTGCCACCTCTTTGGGTCCAAAGCCTGAACCAGCCGGTTCTGAATTTAGAGGTCCCTGTGCGCCGGGACGGGCAGTTCGTCGGCGTGTTATTCGCGGTCGTCGAGCTCGGCAGATTGGTGGAATATCTGGCCTATTTGGAAGCGCAAGAGTCGGCCAGCGCCTTCGTTCTGTATGGGCCGGATCACGTTTTGGTCCACCCCAAATTGCTTGACCGCATGGTTTCGGTCGGCGAAGGCGAGGTGCCATTGCCCGAGGCTTTGACGTTTCCCGACCCGGCGTTGTCCATGCTGGCGGCCGGAATGCAATCGGTGATCGAGCCCGGCGAGGATGAGCACCGCATGTTCACCAGTCTTAATATCGGCGGAAAATACATTTTGATGTTTCGGGAAATACTCGGGTACGGCCCCCAGCCCTGGCGCATTGGCATGACCTTCCAAGCGTCCGAGGTCAACAAGCAGTTGGATCAATTGCGGACGATTTCGTTCCTTGGCCTGGGAATTTTGGTGGTCGCCGTGATCTTGGGGTTTTGGGTGGGGCGCACCATCAGTCGGCAAATCTCGGCGCTAGCGGACACGGCCCGCAAGCTCAGCACTTTGGATGTTGCGAACACAGTAGAACTGCCCGACAGCCGCTTCAAGGAACTCGCCGCCGCTTCCCAATCGTTCAACGCCATGACGGCCGGGCTGCGGTGGTTTGAAACCTATGTGCCAAAAACCTTGGTGCTGCGGCTGATGCAGGTTGCGGGCGACGACGTCACGGTGTCGTCCGAACGCACGCTGACCGTCATGTTCACCGATATCCGGGGCTTCAGCACCATGGCCGAGCACATGGACGCACCGGCCATCGCCGCGTTGTTGAACCACCATTTCGAGCTGTTGTCCGGCTGCATCGAGGTCGAAGACGGTACCGTGGACAAATTCATCGGCGACAGCGTCATGGCGTTTTGGGGTGCTCCCGACTATGTCGACGACCATGCAGTCCGGGGCGTTCGCGCCGCTCAGGCCATTCAACTTGCGGTCCATTTGGATAACCAAAACCGCCGGGCGGCGGGCAAACCGCCCATCGCGGTTCGGGTCGGTTTGCATTCCGGCCCCGTGGTGGTGGGCAATATTGGATCCAAAAGCCGGGTCAACTACACGGTGGTTGGGGACACTGTAAACGCGGCATCCCGCCTTGAATCATTGGCGAAAGAAATCGGTCTTGCCGGAAATCCGGGCGACCCGGATGATGATTGCGTGGTGCTGTTCAGCGAGGCGACTAAAGCCGCTCTGGAGATTGAAGTTCCGGCGAAATCTTTGGGCAACCACAAACTTCGGGGGCGCTCCGAAGAGGTCCAAGTCTATCAATTGGTGGGGGATTCAATGGACTAGGCCGGCGTTAGGGATTTACAAACCAATTTCCCGCTACGGTTTCCGGCGCTATTGTTTTTGCGGTTGCAGTTTCTCCGTCACCGGAGATTGATACCCATGTCGATTACCGAGAAAATCCGCCGCCGCGTGGAAAAGGCCGATCAGCAGTTGGGGGCGGGCGCCGCTCAAAACCGCGATTACGCCCAGCGCCTGACCAAGTTGCTGGACCGCCTGGAAATCGAGCACGAAGGCCGCAAGGTTCGGACCGAGCGTCTGCACCTGGAGAACGATGAACTCCGCGCCATGCTGTTGTCGCTGTTGTTAGGCATCGAGGCTGAGGGCGATCTGGATGCCGTTCTCCAAAACATGGAGACGCGCATGACCGCCCTGGTCGATGCCGCTTCGGACGGCCCCGCTCGGATGATTGGCCATGGC
>JAKZSO010000130.1:0-4319 GCA_047517625.1 Alphaproteobacteria bacterium | reverse complement strand
AACCATCATCGATGGAGATTTCGCCCGGGTCGAACTGCCCCGGGATTTTGACCTGGTGGTCTCCCTGGGACGATTCCATGGTCTCGGGGATATCGAGCGCCGGGCCGTTTATCGAGCCGCCTATTCCGTCTTGTTGCCTGGCGGGCAGCTGCTGGTCGCGGACCAGGTTCAAGGCCCAACTGAAAGGCTGGAAGCCATTTATCAGACAGCCCAGGCGGCGGACAACGTGGCAGTGGACCAAGGTGTTCTGGAACTTTCTCCAAGCCTGAAAGTTGAGGGCCGCGAGCCCAAAGGCATTTTCTTGAACAACGATTTGGCCTGGATGGCCACGGTAGGATTCCGCGATGTGGATATTTTTTACAAAAATATGCGGTACGCGGTTTTTGGCGGCCGTCGCCCAGTGGCGTCCGAGCACACGTTCAGCACCCTGCGTTAGGAGTTGGATTACAGAAGGCCGTCAACCATATATTGGCGGATGTTTCGCACCATTTCCGTATCCAAATCGGCCAGCAAGTCTTCGATCAGTTTAAAAAACAGCTGATTGCGGGCATCCACCGAAATGTTCTCGGAGGCCGTGCGCGACCGCATCACTTCCGTCCGTACTGAAGATGTCACGAACAAAGCCCGGCGGTATTCGATGGTGACCTCTAGAACCGCTTCATAGCGAACGTCTTGTTCGTTGAAAAACAGTCCGGCTACCCCTTGGCGCACCGGCAAGTCGACTTTGACGACGCTGGCATTCTGGATAATGACGCGAACGCTACCGGTGTCGCCGGCCGGATCAATGCGAGCGCTGGCCCAATCCTTGGCCGCCTGGGCCGGTGACGTCGGGAATTCAAGCTCGATGTTGGGGGCCACCAAACTTGGCTGGTATTCATCGACGATTTCCAGGGTCGAGGCGGCGAAACGTATCGGCTCCAAATGGGCAAACGTCAGCGCGGGAATGGCGGTGGCGACCGGAGTTTCGCAAGCACCGAGTATCAGCGCCGTGCCGCTGAGAATTGCTGCCACCACCAGGGTCTTCATATTCACAGGGCACCCTCGCTGGGTAAGAGATCTAATTCGTTTGAATTAAACACGTGGATGCTGGTGCAAAATTCGCATGTGACAGTGACTTCACCGTCCACCATCATGTCCGCGCGGTCCTCTGGCGAAAACGAATGCAACACCGTATTCACCTTTTCCCGGCTGCACCGGCATCGCGGCTCAACCCGCACCGGACGATAGGCGCGAACGGGTCCTTGCGGAAAAATTTTTTCTAGCTTCGCCACTTGTGGAACACCGGCGTCCAGCAGAACCGTACGATCCATGCTTGCGACAAGACCCAAGGCCCGGCGCCAACCCTCGTTTTCCCGCGCCAAATATGGGGCCCCAGGCTTCGGCAATCTCTGAACCATTACGCCGCTGCCACGCCATTTGCCCCCGGCTCCCGCGACCCGCGCCACATCCACCCGCAGGGCGGCTTCAAACTGCTCCGATTGGCGGAAATAGCCGTGGATGCAGTCGACCAAAGTGGCGCCGTCCAAAGCCGTCACCCCCTGGTACCGCTCGGCCCCGTCTCCGGGGTCAAGTGTGATCGATAGATGCCCAGCCCCTAACAGCCTTCGCACTGGGGCTTGGTTCACAGCGGCCTGGGCCAACCCTGCGACCTTTTCCGCATCAAACCGCGCATATCCCCGCAATGCGGCCGGGGCCACCCGGGTGTCATCGCCGCCCGGCGCCCGGTATTCGGCGATCATCATCGGCACCGGCCCGTTTCTGGAGGTCTGCAAACTGAGCATCCCGCGAAATTTGAACGCGCCAGCGGTCGCGGCGCTAACCACGACCAGCTCACCCAGAATTTTCGCCACGGGGTCGGGGTAATCGTGGGACGCCAGAACGCCGTCCACCCCGTGGCCCAAGGTCACCAGCCTGCCATGGATGTCCGACGCCTCGATCTGAAACGGCAGCACCAAATCGTCGGTGGCCACTTCGGTTTGGGGTGACAACTCGGACATCAAGCGCTCATGATCCGAGGCACCATGCCAAAATTCCTTGCTGGGCGAAGACGCGATTTTCCGCTTCGTCCCAAACCACCGACTGGGCGCCGTCCAAAACCTCGGCAGTGACTTCCTCGCCGCGATGAGCGGGGAGGCAATGCATAAAGATGGCGTCGGCTTTTGCCGCCTCCATCACCCGGGCGTTCACCTGATAGTCCTGCAACAAAGCCCGGCGCTGGCCGGCGCCCTCATCGCCCATCGAAATCCATGTGTCCGTCATCACGCAGTCAGCGTCCCGCACCGCTTCAGCCATATCGTCGGACACTTCAACCTTTGCGCCCATTTCCTTGGCGAAGGCCAGCACTTTTTCGCTGGGGCGTAATTCTTTGGGGCAAGCGAGACGCAGGATGAAGCCGAAATCCGCCGCAGCCTGAATCCACGAATGCGCCATATTGTTGCCATCGCCGCACCAGGCAAGCACTTGGCCTTCGATGGGGCCGCGTTTTTCCTCAAAGGTGAGGATATCGGCCATCACCTGACACGGATGGCTGAAATCGGTCAGGCCGTTGATCACCGGCACGCTGGCGTACTTGGCCATCTCCAGCAATGAAGCATGGCTGGTGGTTCTCACCATGATCGCGTCCACATACCGGGAAAGAACCCGGGCCGTGTCGGCCACGGTTTCGCCACGCCCCAACTGCATCTCAGCCCCTTGCAGCACCAGCGTTTCACCGCCGAGTTGGCGCATCGCCACGTGAAAGGAAACCCGGGTA
Source organism: Alphaproteobacteria bacterium (assembly GCA_047517625.1). Classification (GTDB taxonomy): domain Bacteria; phylum Pseudomonadota; class Alphaproteobacteria; order UBA2966; family CAIVPW01; genus JABHVE01. Next base: position 1,567 of record JAKZSO010000130.1, on the reverse strand, counting down.
CGGGTGGACGGCTTTTCGAAAATCATCGCCAGCAGCTTGCCGGCCAGCGGCGCGCCAGGGACAACAGCAACCTGGCCGCTGGCGCCGCGCCGGGCTTTCAAACGGGCGCTATGATCGATTATTTCGCGTAGCGCATCCGCCCCAAGCTGATGAAGGTCAAGAAAATGCCGGGGTCCGGTCACGACTCCAGCTCCTTGCAAACGGACTCCAAAATCGCGATGGCTTCATCGATTTCACTCTCGCCGACGATCAGCGGCGGCACCAACCGCGCCACGTTATCACCGGCGGGCGCCAACAAAAGCCCACGGGCCCGTGCCGCCGCGATCACGTCGCCGTTGGCTGCTTCACAGCGCAATCCGATCAGCAGCCCGGCACCGCGGACTTCGGCGAAAACCGATGGGTATTCGGCCACCAGAGCGCTGATGCGCTGATTGAGCGCCCCCGCCGTGCGCCGAACCCGTTCCAGAAATCCCCCCTCCAGCACCACGTCAAGCACCGCATTGGCGACGGCCATGGCCAGAGGATTGCCGCCGAAAGTCGATCCGTGGCTGCCGGGATCCATGAACGCCGCCGCCTTCGCCGTCGCCAGACAGGCGCCGACCGGGAACCCACCGCCCAGGCCCTTGGCGATCGCCATCATGTCGGGTTCCACCCCATCCCATTCGTGGGCGAACAGGCGCCCGGTGCGCCCCACGCCGGTTTGCACCTCGTCGAAAATCAGCAGCAGGCCGTGTTCGCCGCACAAGTCCCGCAGACCTTTCAGGAACCCGGGCGGCGGCGTGCGGATTCCGCTCTCACCTTGGATGGGCTCCACCATGATCGCCGCCGTTTCGGCCCCGATCGCCTCTGCCGCGGCCTTCAGATCGCCGAATTCCGCATGGTCGAAGCCGTCCACATCGGGGCCAAACCCTTCGAGATGTTTGGCTTGGCCGCCGGCGGCGATCGTGGTCATTGTCCGCCCGTGAAACGCGCCCGAAAACGTTAGTACCCGGAACCGGGCCGGGGTTCCGGCGCCATCGTGAAAACGGCGGGCGATTTTCAAGGCGCATTCGATGGCCTCGGCGCCGGAATTGCAAAAAAATGCCATGTCGGCAAAGGACGCCGCCACCAACCGTTCCGCCAAGCGCTCCTGGTCCGGGATTTGGTACAGGTTCGAGGTGTGCCACAGTTTCGCCGCCTGATCGCGCAGGGTTTCCACCAAATGGGGATGGCTGTGACCCAATGAATTGACCGCCACTCCGGCGGCGAAATCCAGGTACCTGCGGCCTTTTAAATCGAATAAATAGGCGCCTTCGCCCCGGTCAAAGGCGATATCAGCCCGGGCATATGTGGGCATCAATGGGAATGTCACGGCAGCCTCTCTGCAGGCCGGGTCATGGGCGGGCCGAAACCCGCCTGGGATCCAGAAAAGCGGCGGAGTATGTGTTGGCCGCTAGGCCCTGTCAACGCGATTCAGGTTTTCAGCTTGTATCCGCGCGCGAACAATTGGTGGCAAAACACCCACAAAACAACGTTCACGGCCACCAATACCGCGGCCCCGACCCAAACGTTGGAATCGGTTATTCCC
>JAKZSO010000129.1:0-3662 GCA_047517625.1 Alphaproteobacteria bacterium | reverse complement strand
TACCCGTCCTGTGCCGGGGTCATTGGCCGCAAAACCCCCGACGGGTCGGTGATCGAAGATGACTCAGGCTTTGTCTCGTATTTGCTGGAGGCCCAAGGGGTAGCAACGGTTCAAGGCGCCGCGTTTGGGCTGGAACCCTATTTCCGCATCTCCTACGCCACGTCGTTGGAGAAGCTGGAAGACGCCTGTGGCCGCATCCAAAAGGCATGTGCCGCATTGACTTGACGCGAACTGTGACAAAACAGCCTCTTGCAAGGTTTGGGCTGCCTTGAAAACATGCGGGAACAGTCAATAGTGTTGGGTGATTCAACGCCCATCGGGGGGGTCCAATGAACGAAAAGCCGTCCGGGACGCGCTCAGTCGCGTTGGTGGGATCATATTTGTCCGGCAAGACGACGTTGCTGGAAAGTTTGCTGCTCGCCACCGGCAAGATCGATCGGCGTGGCTCGGTAGGGGACGGCAGTGCCGTCGGCGATTCGTCTGCCGAAGCCAAGGCCCGGGGTATGAGCGTCGAAGTCAATGTCGCCACCACCGAGTTCATGGGCGAAACCTTCAACTTTCTTGATTGTCCGGGGTCCATAGAATTTTGGCAGGAATCAGCGGATGCCCTGATGGGCGTCGATGCGGCGATCGTGGTGTGCGAAGCCGAGGAGTCAAAGGCCGCCGCCCTGGCGCCCGTGCTCAAGCGCCTAGATCAATTGGGGCTGCCGCGGATCTTGTTCATCAACAAAATCGACCGGGCCACGGGCCAAGTCCGGGATTTGCTGCCAGCTCTGCAGGCCGTGTCCGACAAACCCTTGGCGTTACGCCACGTGCCGATTCGCGACGGCGACACGGTCACCGGCTATGTGGATTTGGCCAGTGAGCGGGCCTACGTTTATCGCCCCGGCGAGGCATCGGAGCGCATCGATTTGCCCGAGCAGATGGCCGACCGCAAGGCCGAAGCGCGCTATGAAATGCTGGAAAAACTGGCGGACTTCGACGACAAGCTGATGGAGCAGTTGCTGGAGGACATTGAGCCCCCTAACGATGAGGTCTTTGCCCAGTTGGCCACCGATTTTGCCGAAGGCCATGTGGTCCCGGTGTTTTTGGGGGCGGCGGAAAAAGACGCCGGAGTGTTCCGGCTTTTGAAAGCCCTGCGCCACGAAGTCCCGAACGCGGACGCGACCCGGGCCCGGCGCGTGATTTCTGACCAGGGCGATCCGTTGGCCCAAGTTCTGAAGACCTATCATACGGCCAGGGGCGGCAAGCTTTCGGTGGTCAGGGTGTGGCGCGGGCCGATCAGCGATGGCATGACTTTGAACGGCGAGCGGGTGTCCGGTCTGTTCAATCTGGTTGGTCAGCAAACCGAAAAACGTGGCGAAGCCGGGCCCGGCGATATCGTCGCCGTTGGCCGTCTGGACGGCGTTGTAACCGGCGACGTGCTGCAGGCCGGCAAGGACGGATCCGAGGAATTGCCGACAGCGAATGTGGATCCGCCCGTCTATGCGTTATCCCTGGTCGCCGCCGACCGGGCCGACGAAGTCAAGCTGTCCGGGGCCATGAAAAAGCTGTTGGAGGAGGATCGCTCGCTCGTCTTTGCTCACAACGATGACACCAACGAATGGGTTCTGGGCGGCCGCGGGGAGATGCATTTGCGGGTGGCGGCGGATCGCTTGGCCAGCAAGTACGCCCTGACCGTGAACACCGGGGTTCCGAAAGTCCCGTACAAGGAAGCGATCAAGAGGCCGGTGACCCAACACGCGCGCTTTAAGCGCCAGTCCGGCGGCCACGGCCAATTCGGTGATGTGGAACTGAACATCAAGCCCCGGCAACGGGGGCTGGGCTTCCAGTTCGAGAACGCCAGCGTCGGCGGGGTGGTGCCGAAGACTTTCATTCCGGCGGTGGAAGCCGGGGTCAAAGAGTACCTGAAAAAGGGGCCCTTGGGTTTCCCGGTGGTCGACATCCATGTGATTCTGACTGACGGCCAACATCATGCCGTGGACAGTTCGGAAATTGCCTTCAAGACCGCCGGCCGCTTGGCGATGTCCGAGGGTGTGCCCAAATGCAACCCCATCCTGTTGGAACCGATCCTGCATGTGGACATCTCCGTCCCCAGCCCGGTAACGGCGAAGATCAATGCCCTGATCAGTGGCCGCCGTGGCCAAATTCTGGGGTTTGACGCGCGGCAAGGCTGGCCCGGTTGGGACGTGGTCACCGCCCAACTCCCAGAAATAGAATCCCAGGATTTGATCATCGAATTGCGATCGCTGACATCTGGTGTCGGCACCTTCACCAGCAAGTTCGATCATTTGCAGGAATTGTCCGGGCGCCTGGCGGATGACGTTGTCGCCGCCCATGCCGAGGAGGTGGCCGACACCTAAGCGTCCCGGACGCTCTGGTGCTGGCGAATTGGTGTCCTGGCGCCCTTGATTTCACGCCGGATTGATTTGCGCGTGAGCCCCCTGCACACTATCTCAGAGTGATACCATGGGCCTGTCGTCGAAGCGCCATAGGAGCGTAAAACCATGCTGATCAAGAAAACCCGGGGCTGGGAGCTGCCGGAACGGGCGGTGACACCGGAATCAACGTTCAAGGACCGGCGCCGGCTGCTAAAGGGCCTTGCGGCGGGAACCATGTTGGCTGGGGCGGCGGGGCCGCTGATGGCAGGTGGGGCCCTAGGCGCGGCGCCCGACAACGATCCGTCTTCCCATTTGTATCCAGTGGCACGTAATCCGCTGTACACAGTCCAGCGCGAACTGACCGAGGAACGGATCGCCGCGACCTACAACAATTTTTATGAATACGGCTCCCACAAAGAAATTTATGAACTGGCCCAGCAGCTTCGGACCCGGCCCTGGGACATCAAATTTGACGGCATGGTGGATAAGGAATTCACCATCGGTTTTGATGACCTGATCGCGCAAATGCCATTGGAAGAACGGGTTTATCGTCATCGCTGTGTCGAGCGCTGGTCCATGGTGGTGCCGTGGAGCGGCTTCCCTTTATCGGCCCTGGTGAATTTCGCCAAACCCCAGAACGGCGCCAAGTACATCAAAATGGTCACCTTCCTAGACAAGTCCATGGCTCCCGGGCAAAAGGAATTCTGGTGGCCCTGGCCTTATACCGAGGGACTAACCATGGCCGAGGCCATGAACGAATTGTCGTTCATCGTCACTGGGATTTATGGGCACCCGTTGCCAGCGCAACACGGTGCTCCCATCCGCCTGGCGACCCCGTGGAAGTACGGTTTCAAGTCGGTGAAATCGATTGTCCAATTCACCTTTACGGATAAGCGTCCCAAGACATTCTGGGAAATCAGCAATTCGAACGAATATGGGTTCTGGGCCAACGTCAACCCGGATGTCCGCCATCCGCGCTGGTCCCAGACGGAGGAACGGGTTTTGGGCGGCGGCACTGTCGCGACCCAACTGTTCAACGGCTACGCGGAATACGTCGCTGATCTGTACACCGGCCTCGACAAATCCGAACGGCTGTTTATGTAGAAGCCCATCGGGGGGCCCAGGCGCCTATTCCGGGGTTTGATCTTCCAGTTTGCCAAGGCGGCCCAATTCGGCCCGGGCGCCGGCGTAGGTGAGCGCGCGCACGTCCCCCGACTGGATCACCCGCCAGAACCAGTCGACTGCGGCCTCGTCGTCTCCCGCCAAAATCTCATACTGACC
>JAKZSO010000128.1:0-9365 GCA_047517625.1 Alphaproteobacteria bacterium | reverse complement strand
TGGTTCTGGCCGGTGAATACCGCCAACGCACACTCGCCGGACAATACGAAATCACCGCCAGCGCCACCCGCGCCGACGAACGCCAGGGGCCGGCGAAGACCGGTCGAACAGTCACCCGCGGTCATGTCCGCGCCGATGGCCGCTTCCGCCTGGACGACACCTGGGCATGGGGATTTGCCGGAGCCCGGTCCACCGACGACACCTATTTGCGGCGGTACGAGCTGTCCGAGGAAAGCACGCTGATTTCCAACCTTTATGTCGAGGGCCTGGCCGGGCGCGACTATGCGGCGGTCAACGCCTGGGCGTTCCAGGGCTTGCAGGTCGACGACGACCCCGGTTTGACGCCGCTGATTTTGCCGATGATCGACTACCAGGCAATCAGCAAACCCGGGGGCGTGGGCCAGACCATGAATTTGGGTGTGAACGCCGTCTCATTGACCCGCAATCAGGGCGCCGACAGCCATCGCATCAGCGCCGATATGGGGTGGCGGCTGCCGTACACCTCCCCGGCTGGGGAGGTCTACACCGCCACCGCCTCCATGCGCGGCGATGTGTTGTTCGTCAGCGGGGTCACCGATCCCGCCGACCACACGGGCAAATCCCTGGATGGCACTGTCGGACGCTTGTTGCCCCAGGTGGCCTTGGATTGGCGCTTGCCGATGATCCGTACCGGCAAACAAACCGATATTCTGATCGAACCGGTGGCCGCGGTGATCGTTGGGCCGTCCGGCGGCAATCCCGACAAAATCCCCAACGAGGACTCGATCTCGTTCGAATTCGACGACACCAATTTGTTCAGCGCCAGCCGTTTCCCCGGGTTCGACCGCTGGGAAGGCGGGGCCAGGGTCAACTATGGCATCAAATTTGGCGCCTACAGCCCGGGGGCCGTGGCAACGGCGATGATCGGCCAAACCTTCCGGCGCCGGGATGACAGCACCTTTGGCGCGCGCAGCGGCCTGGATCAAAGCCCGTCAGATTATGTTGGGCGGATCAATCTGGACCTCGGGCCCAATTTCCAGGTCGGCCAGCGCTTTCGCATGGATCGCTCGTCGTTTTCGTTGCGCCGCAACGAAGTTGATCTGGCCGTCGGGCCAGAGGCCTTGCAGTTCTCGGCGGGATACGTTTTTCTCGCCCGTGAACTGTCCACCGACGAACTTGGCCAGCGCGAAGAGCTGAACATGTCGGCGCGGGCGGCGTTGACCAAGGGCTGGACGGCAACCGCCCGGTCACGCCACGATTTGGCGAAGGATGGGGGGCTGTTGCTGGCTGGTTTCGGATTGATTTACGAGTGCGATTGCGCCCAATTCAGTGTCGAAGTGGTGCGCCGGCGGACCACCGACCGGGACATTCCGCGCTCCACATCAATCACTGTTCGGATCAAGCTGCGTCACTTGGGATAAAGTCGCAAAAAGGATACCAAAATTAGTCAGACCCACACCCTTTTCTCACGCCGCTGGCCCACCCTTGCCGCTGGCCTGCTGTGCCTGTCGCTGACGGCAGCGCCGGCCTTGGTTCAGGACGCCGTCGGCATCGTCGCCGTGGTCAACGACGAGATCATCACTGATCTCGACCTTGATTTGCGCCTGGGATTGGCGATTTCATCCGCCGGTCTGACCGACAGTTTGGAAGCCCGTTCCCGGCTTCAAGATCAGGTGCTGCGGTCCCTGGTCGACGAGGCGCTGCAGATTCAAGAAGCCCTCCGCTTGGGCTTGGGGGTGTCAGACTTCGAGATGGCCGAGGCCAAGCGGGTTTTGGAGGATCGCAACGGGGTGCCCGCGGGGGGTCTGGCCCGGTTCCTGGCAGAGCGCGGTGTCGACGAAACGGCCGTGCTGGCCCAGGTGGAGGCGGAAATCGCCTGGACCAAGGTTATCAACGCCGAAATCGCCGGCCAGGTCGAAGTGGCAGAGGAGGAAATCGACGAAGTCTTGGCCCGTTTCGCCGCCAGCGAAGGCCAGTTCAGGGTTTTGCTGGCCGAACTATTTTTGGAAATCAGCGGCCCAGGCGGCGGCGATGCAGCGGTCGCCGAAATGGAGCAGCTGCGCGCCGACATTTTGGCCGGGGCAGATTTTGGCGCCGTGGCCAGGCAATTTTCCCAGGGCGCGTCGGCCTATCAGGGCGGCGATGTGGGTTGGGTCCTGTTGGATCAGCTAGAGCCGGAGTTAGCCGCCGCCGTTGCCGTCATGGAGGTTGGCGCCATGTCGCCGCCGATCGCGGTGGTTGGCGGATATTATCTGATGCTGTTGCGGGATCGCCGGGTCGTGGGCGCGGTGGACCCCCGGGACATTCAGGTCCATCTGATGCAGGTGGCTTTGCCATTGGACACCAACGCCCAACCGCCCGAAGTAGCCCGGGCGCTGGCGCGGGCTGAAAGCATCGGCGCTACCGTCTTCGGCTGCGGCCAGATGGCCGGGGTTATTGACGAAGTCGGCACCCCCCAGTCGGGGGACTTGGGCACTTTACGTTTAGGCGACATGCCGGCACGTTTCAGCGATGCCGTCATCGGCCTTGATATCGGCCAACCCAGCGCCCCGGTCCGCAGTGATGTGGCGGTTCACGTGTTTATGGTTTGCGCCCGGGAAGACCCGGAACCCGACCTGCCAAGCCGGGACGATGTGGGGAATTCTCTTTGGGATCAGCGCTTGGATTTGTTGGCCCGGCGCTATTTGCGCGACCTGCGCCGAGCCGCGGTTATCGACTATCGATGACCGCCGTTGACGCCGCGCCGGGGCCAATTGCCATCACCATGGGCGAGCCCGCCGGCATTGGCGGGGAGATTCTTCTTAAAGCCTGGGCCAGCCGCGGCGATTTTCGATCCCCACCGTTCTTCGCCCTGGATGATCCTGACCGCCTGGAGGCACTGGCCGGTGGCCTGGGTTTGGACGTCGAAATTGCCGTCATCGACGACCCCGGGGAGGCGCCCGGTCGTTTTGGCCAAGCTCTGCCGGTCATCCCGAATCCTCTGGCAAAGCCGACGCAAATGGGCGCGCCAGACGCCGCCAACACCAACGCCGTGGTCACCTCGATTCGCCGGGCGGTGGCTTTCGCCCAAAGCGGATCGGCATCCGCCGTGGTCACCAACCCCATCCACAAGGGGGTTCTCTACCTTGGCGGCTTTAAGGCCCCCGGACACACGGAATTTTTGGCCGAACTGACCGCAAGTGAAAGCCCGCCGGTGATGATGTTGGCATGCCCCGGCCTGCGGGTGGTGCCGGTTTCGATCCACGTCCCCTTGGCCGATGCCGTGGCCGGGCTGAGCACGGAAAAAATTGTCGCCACCGGTGAAGCCTGCGCCCGGGCCTTGGCCCGCGATTTTGGCATTGCCGCCCCCCGCCTCGCTGTGGCCGGGCTCAATCCTCATGCCGGGGAAGCGGGCGCGCTGGGCGGCGAAGACTCGGCCATAATCGCACCGGCGGTGGAACGGCTGCGCGGCGCCGGGATCGATGCGTCAGGCCCCCACTCGCCGGACGCCATGTTCCATGATGAGGCGCGCCAGACATACGATTTGGCTTTGTGCATGTACCACGACCAAGCGCTGATCCCGTTGAAGACCCTGAACTTTCGCCAGGCAATTAATGTTACCCTGGGGTTGCCGATCGTTCGCACCTCACCGGGCCATGGGGTGGCGCTGGACATTGCCGGGTCAGGCCGGGCCCATAACGAGAGCATGGTTGCCGCCATCGGCGCCGCTGGTAAGATCGCCGACGCCCGCAGGTCCCTGACCCCAACATCCGGGAGCACGCACGTTCATGCCTAAGCTTCCTCCCATGCAGGAAATTGTGACGCGCTATGGCCTCGACCCCCGGCGCTCCATGGGCCAGCATTTTATTTTTGATGCCACGGTCACCGAACGCATCGCCGAGGCTGCCGGAAACCTGAAAGACGCCATGGTCTACGAAGTCGGCCCCGGCCCCGGCGGCCTGACCCGGGCGCTGTTGGAAACCGGCTTGCGCAAATTAGTGGCGATCGAGAACGACTCCCGCTGCGCCGCCGCCCTGGAAGAATTGGGGCGCAGCTACCCCGGGCACTTACGCGTGGTTTTGGCCAACGCCATCGATGTGGATGAAAACCGGTACATGCCCCAAGGCAGCCACATCGTCGCCAACCTGCCCTACAACATCGCCACGCTCCTGCTTTTGAAATGGCTGCGCATGGTGGGCAGGTTTTCGTCCATGACCCTGATGTTCCAAAAAGAAGTGGCTGAACGTTTGGTGGCCGAACCCAGCACCAAGGATTATGGCCGCCTGTCGGTCATGACCCAGTGGGCGTGCGAGACCACCATGTTGTTCGACGTCGCGCCCGACGTCTTCATCCCGCCGCCCAAGGTGACATCGACACTGGTGTCGCTGATCCCCAGGGCCGAGCCTATGGCCCCGGCGCGGCGCGACCGCCTGGAAAAAGTAGTGGCCTCGGGGTTTGGCCAGCGCCGCAAAATGCTGCGGACGGCGCTGAAAACGTTGGGAGTGGACACCGGGGAGTTGTTGAAGATGTCCGACATCGACCCGGAGAAACGCGCCGAAGAATTGGATGTGGCCCAGTTCTGCACCCTGGCCCGGTCCTTTCACGCCCTGTCTGGAGGCCGCGCGCACACTTCTGCGGGGGCCGCCATGGGCGGCTAGGCTGCCGGTTTTCAATGGGCGGCTAGGCTGCCGGTTGGGCGAAAGGCGGCTAAGCGTCCGGTTCCGATTTCCCCGGGGTCAAGGTTTTGACGAATTTGTCCAGGCCCGGGCGCCGGTGGCGCTTCAAACGCTCCGCCTGCAAGATGATATGGAACTTTGCCAGACTAACCTCCAGGTCCTCGTTCACCAGGACATAATCGTATTCTTCCCAGTGGCTCATTTCCGAAACCGCCGCCGCCATCCGGGTTGCCACAACCTCGTCCGAATCCTGGGCCCGGGTCTTCAGGCGGCGTTCAAGCTCCTTCAAGGACGGCGGCAAAATAAACACGCTGACCACGTCAAATTCCGCTGCCTCTTGGAGTTGGCGGGCGCCCTGCCAATCGATGTCAACCAACACGTCCCGGCCGTTATCCAGTGCCTGTTCCACAGTCGATGCCGGGGTGCCGTATGAATTGCCGAAGACCTCCGCCTGCTCCAACAGTTCTCCATTAGCGGCCATGGTTTTGTAGGTCAATTCGTCGATGAATTTGTAATCCCGGCCATCGACCTCGGCTGACCGCCGCGGCCGGGTGGTGACCGAAACGGACAAATCCAGGTCATCTTCGGATTCCAGAAGCCGCCGCGCCAGCGTCGTTTTCCCGGCGCCGGACGGCGACGAAAGCACAAGCATCAAGCCTCGGCGTTTGGACAACGGCATGGTTATTCCAAGTTCTGAACCTGCTCCCGCAGGCGATCGATCACAACTTTCAGCTCCAGCCCCAGCCGCGTGAGTTCGGCGTCCGCGGATTTTGCGCACAACGTATTCGCTTCCCGGGCAAATTCCTGGGACAGAAAATCCAAACGGCGGCCGACCAGCCCACCCTCGGCCAGCAACTTGCGCGCGCCCGCCACATGCCCGGACAAACGATCCAATTCCTCGGCCACATCGGCCTTCACTGCCAACAGCACGGCTTCCTGGGCCAAGCGATCAGGATCGATGACGGCATCGCCCTCCATCAGACTGCTTAAGCGTTCCGCCAATTTGTCGCGGATCGCCCCGGGCTGTGTCGAAGCTGTTGTTCCAGCCGCCTCATTCAAAGCGGCAATGCTGTCCACATGAGCGGCCAGCACCTCGGCCATGCGCGCGCCTTCTTCGGATCGCGCGGCGGCCAGCGCCGCCAGCGCCCGGTCCAGATCCGCCAAAAGCGCTGCGTTCAAGTCTTGCTGGTCCTTTTCCGATGGCTCCGGTTCCGTCATTTCGATGACACCGGGCACCGCCAGCAATGCATCCACCGACGGCGGCGGGCCGTCCCCGGCCAACTCCCGGGCGGCCTCGACCAATTGGCTCAGCAAATCCCGGTTGACCGTGACCTTGCGATCCCCCCCGGCGCGGGTCAGGCGCAGGGACACGGAGACATTGCCCCGGCCCAAAACTGCTGAAGCGCGGTTGCGAACTTCCGGCTCGAGATGTTCGAAGCCATTGCCCAGGCGGCTGCGCACTTCCAAGCCCCGGCCATTGACCGATTTGATTTCCCACACCCAGGCGATGCCATCGGCGCTGCCTTCGGCGCGGCCATATCCGGTCATGCTGGCAAGATCCGCGGATGGTTTCATTGTTGGCGGTACCGGGCGACATTGCGATTGTGCTCTTCCAGGGTTACCGCAAACGCGTGGCCGCCCTGGCCATCGGCAACAAAGTACAGGAAATCGGTTGCCAGGGGATGAAGCACTGCTTCGATTGCCGCCCTGCCGGGATTGGCGATGGGGCCCGGCGGCAGGCCGCGGATCACGTACGTGTTGAACGGGTGATCGGTTTCGAGGTCGGCCCGGGTCAGGGCGCGCTCGAAATCTCCGCGCAGGCTTAGGCCATAGGCGACCGTTGGGTCCGATTGCAACCGCATGCCGCGGGCCAGGCGGTTGAGAAACACGCCGGCAACCAAGGGCCGTTCCTCTGGCAGTCCGGTTTCCTTCTCCACGATGGACGCCAAAATTATTGCCTCGGCCAAGGTCCCCAGCGCCAAATCCGGGGGCCGTCCGGCCCACAACTCGGCGGTGACTTCGGCCATGGCCGCCATCATCCGCGCCACTAAATCCGCCCGGGTGTCGCCCCATTCGTACAAATAAGTTTCCGGCAGCAAACTGCCTTCCGGGATATCGCTTTCGAGCGCGCCAACCAGCCCCTCGGCCGCCGCCAACAGCGCCCGGACCGCCGCTACGCCGAGGCCCTCCGAGATCGTCAATTTGCGTTTTAGCGTGTCCCCCTTGGCCAGCATTCGCGCCACTTCCGCCCCAGAAACCCGGGCCGGGAACCGGTATTCTCCTGCCCGCAAAGCGCCCGGCTGGCCGGCTGTGCGGACCCAAAAACCGAAAAAAAGCGCGCTGTCGATGACACCGGTCCGCTCCAGCAAATTGCCGATGGGATTGAGGCCCATGCCTCGGGCAAGGACCACCGTGATGTCATCCTTTGCCGGACCCGGGGTGTGAATGACGACCACCACATAGGCCAACACGGTCAAGCCCGCCAAAAAAGTTAGGCTCACCGCCAGGCTGATAATCTTGACCGCTGGGCGCAGCATCTAGAGCACGGTTGGACCAGATGGAATCAATTTGATGGCGGCAAATCGGCTTTCCGGGCAGGCGCGGCGCGAAGCGCGATGCGGTGCCATCGGTCGAGCGTCGCAACGAACCCGGGGAGCCGATGTGCCCCACCGGCGGCCGGATTCTTTTGCGCCGTGGCGGTGTTGCGCTTCCTCGCCGATGTGTCGCATCGCCATCAAAAGCGCGCCAGTGCTGCGGAGCAGCGATTCCCAATGAGCCACGACGCAAAAGAATTTCGGTCAAATGGTTCCATCTGGTCCAATCACGCTCAAAACCCTGGGGTCAGCACCAGTGCCGCGTTGGTTCCCCCAAAGCCGAAGGAATTTGACAAGATCGCGCGCACTTCCCGCTCTTTCGGTTGGTTCGGAACAAGATCCAGATCGCAGCTGGGTGAAGGTTCGTCCAGATTGATGGTCGGCGGCACCACACCGTGGTTCATTGCCAGGACGGAATAGATGGCCTCGACACTGCCCGCCGCCCCTAGAAGATGGCCGATGGCCGATTTGGTGGACGACATCGAAAGTTTGTAGGCGTGATCGCCAAACAAACGCTTGACCGCCGCCAATTCGATTTCGTCGCCTAAAGGCGTCGAAGTGCCGTGGGCGTTGATGTAGTCGATGTCGAGTGTGGCCAACCCGGCAGAATTGAGCGCCGCTTCCATGGCCCGGTAGCCGCCGTCGCCGTCTTTTGACGGAGCGGTGATGTGATAGGCGTCGCCGGACATGCCATAGCCCTTGATCTCGGCATAGATGGTGGCACCGCGTGACTTGGCGTGTTCCAGCTCTTCGACCACCACAATTCCGGCGCCCTCGCCCATGACAAAGCCGTCGCGGTCTTTGTCCCACGGCCGGGATGCCCGTTTGGGGTCATCATTGAAATTGGTGGACAGCGCCCGTGAGGCGGAGAACCCAGCCAGACCCAGTCGGCAAATGGCGGCTTCGGTGCCGCCTGCAATCATGACATCGGCAGCACCCCGGGCAATCAACTGGCTGGCATCGCCGATGGCGTGGGCGCCGGTGGAGCACGCCGTGACCACCGAATGATTGGGGCCCTTGAACCCGTTGCGGATCGCCACATGACCCGACGCCAAATTGATCAACGAGGCAGGGATGAAAAACGGGCTTAGCTTGCGGGCGCCGCGTTCCCTGACAGTGATCGCCCCGGCCTCGATCGTTTGCAGGCCGCCAATGCCCGAGCCAATGATGACCCCGGTGCGCAGGCGGTCTTCTTCGCGGTCAGGGCGCCACCCAGAATCGTCGAGGGCCTGTTCAGCCGCCGAGATGGCGTAGACGATGAACGGGTCCATTTTGCGCTGATCGGATTTCGCGACCCAATCCTCGGCGTCGAACCGCGCGTCGCCGGTGGTTGGCACCAGGCAGCCGATCTTGCAGCGCAGATCTTCGGTGGGGAATTGATCGATAACCCGGGCGCCGGATTGGCCCTGGAGCAAAGCCCGCCAGTTCGGTTCAACCCCAACGCCCAACGGGGTAACCAGGCCCATCCCGGTGATGACGGAACGTCTCATCAAATTTGTTTGTCAGTCAGTATGGCGGCGAACCCTAAAAAAATGTCTGCGGTCGGTGCCCATCCGGGGAGGGGGCCGCAGCATCAAGCGTCGCTTGAATTCCTCTCCAGGAAATCGACGGCATCCTTGATGGTCAGGATTTTTTCGGCGGCGTCGTCGGGGATTTCAACGCTGAATTCCTCTTCGAACGCCATCACTAGCTCCACGGTATCCAGGCTATCGGCGCCAAGATCGTCAATAAAACTGGCATTTTCTTGAACCTTGCCTTTGTCCACCCCCAGGTGGTCGACGACAATTTCCTTCACGCGTTCGGCGATATCACTCATGCAGCCCAGGCTCCTGGATTTTGATGCTCAATTGCCCCGCTTTGGCGCCCTGCCAACCAATCTGGACGGCAATTCGTGGGAGCGAATGGTGGGTAACACACTTTGCACCGAACACCAACGCAGCAATTGGCGAAATTTTCTTGCCAATTTCGGGGCTTTGGCCCGCTTAAACCATCACCAGGCCGCCGTTCACGTGAAGGGTTTGCCCGGTGACATAGGCGGCGTCGTCGCTGGCCAGGAAAACGGCCGAACCGGCCACATCTGTCGGGACTCCGAACTTGGCGGCAGGGATCCCGATAAGCAAGGCCTCCCGTTGTTTAC
>JAKZSO010000127.1:0-5198 GCA_047517625.1 Alphaproteobacteria bacterium | reverse complement strand
AGCGCGCCGATCGCCGCCGCCAGAGGGTTCGACAATGCCGGCCCTGCCACCACCACGCCGACGCCAACCGCCGCCGCCAGAACAAGCGCGGCCCCAACCCCAAGAAATATCGTGGCACCGCCCAACGCCATTGATCGGGATTGTGAACCCCTGGCCTGCCTTTGAACCACGGAGGTCATTGGGTCAGGCTCTTTGCCGCATCATCGGGTGGCGCCGCAACTTGAAAACGTAGCTAATGACTTCGGCCACCGCTTTGTAGTGTTCCAGGGGGATCGGTTCGTCGATCTCCGCCGCCTGAAACAGGCCCCGGGCCAACGCCGGGTTTTCGACAATGGGAATGTTGTTTTCGTTGGCCAGATCGCGGATTCGCTTGGCCACCAGATCCGCGCCCTTTGCCACCACGATGGGCGCCTCCATGTCCTCGTATTCGTACTTCAGCGCCACGGCAAAATGGGTCGGGTTGGTCACCACCACAGTGGCATCGGGCACCGCCGCCATCATTCTGGTGCGGGCGCGCTCCATACGAATCTGACGAATCCGGGGCTTGATCATCGGATCGCCTTCGGTGTCCTTGTTTTCGTCGCGCAGGTCCTGGATGGACATGCGCAAACCTTTGATATTCTCCCAGCGCTGATAGGCGTAGTCGGCCAGGGCGATCAGGGTCATCACCGACAGCACCGCAACCAACATCCGCAAGGCGAGGTCTTCGACGACGGCGAGCAATTGGATGAGGTTTAGGGTCATCACCTGGGTCAGGATGTGGCGTTCAGGCCACACCACCAATGCCACCGCGAATGCCACCACGGCAACCTTGCCGATGTTCTTGACGAATTCGGCGATGGTTTTCAGGGAAAACTTTTCCTTCAGGCCCTTGATCGGCGAAATTTTTTCGAACTTCGGTTTTAGCTTTTCCAGGGTCAGCACCGGCCGGTGCTGGATCATGTTGGAGCCAATGGCGGCGACCAACAAAATTCCCAACGGCGCCGCCAGCAATTTGACGATGTCGACGGCCAGGGTTTTCAACACCATGTGCAGGGTTTCCGGGTCCACCCGAATATCATGGGCGTTTTCCATAAACCCTCGTAATCCTTCGGCCATGTTGACCATGATCGGACCCGCGAATATCGCCACAGCCAAGGTGCTGGCGGCGATCATCGCCCAGTTGCCAACTTCCTGGGATTTGACAACCTGGCCCTTTTTGTGGGCGTCATCCAGCTTTCGCTGAGTCGGTTCTTCCGTTTTTGATGCTTTGTCTTCGTCGGCCATTCATAGTGTCCCGGCGCCCTGGGTTGGGCATTACTGAAGGATCAGCAGTTCCACGATCTGGGATTCGAAATATCCCGCGAAAAATTCCACGATCACCGCAATCGTAACCCCTAGCATGCCGAAGGCCACCCAAATCTACAGCGGCATGACGACAAAAAAGATCGGCAGAGACGGCATCAGCCGGGCCATGACTCCAAGGCTGATGTTGAAGATCATGGCATAGACAATGAACGGCGCCGCCAACTGGATGCCCAGGGCGAACGATCCGGCCACCACCCGCACCGCCAGATCGGCGAAATCGCCGATGGGCGGCAATTGCCCGGGCACGAACAGCACATAGGAATCCGCCACACCCCGCAGCATCAGGAAATGCAGGTTCAGGGAAAAAATCACCACCACCCCCAGGATCGACAGAAAGCTGGCGATCAGGGCGCCTTGAACGCCCTGGGACGGATCCATGGTCAGGGCGTAAGCCAGCCCCGATTTAAAGGCGATCACCGTGCCGGCCACATGCAGCGCGCTGGTCATCAACCGCGCCAGGCCGCCGATCAACAGGCCGATGCCGATTTCGCCCCCAATCAGCAGCAACAAGGCGAAGGGGGAATCTGGCATGGGCGGGATTGACGGAGCCAAAACGGGCGCCAGGGCCAGGGTTACGCCCAAGGCGATGGGCAACCTGATAAAAGTCGGCACGTAGCGTTCGCCGAATCCCGGCAACACCATCAGGGCGGTGCCAATGCGGAGAAACAAAAGAAGAAAGACGAAGAGCTCGGTGGTGAGAAGCTCGGCGAGCATCAAGTGCGCCCCGGCGCTTTAGGGAATGTTGGAAATCACGTCGGCCATGCGGAGCATAAAATCCTTCAAGGCCAGTGACATGAACGGCAGAAAAACCAAAAGCGACGCGAACAGCGCCAAGATTTTTGGCACAAACGTCAGGGTCATTTCCTGAATTTGGGTAATCGCCTGGAACAGCGCGATGGTCACACCGGTGGCCAACGCCACCAGCGTCAATGGCCCAGACACCCGCAGCAGGACGAAAATCGCGTCCCGGGCGATGTCTAGAACTTCGGCGCCGGACATCGGCGGCGCTAGAGCCTGATCAGACAATATGGAGTCAATTTGATGGCGGCAAATCGGCTTTCCGGGCAGGCGCGGCGCAAAGCGCGATGCGGTGCCATCGGGCGAGCGTCGCAACGAACCCGGGGAGCCGATTGGCCCCACCAGGGGCCGGATTCTTTTGCGCCGTCGCGGCAAACCGAGTCACTGCTCCGCAGTACTGGCGCTTCCTTGCCGATGTGTCGCATCGCCATCAAAAGCGCGCCCGTGTTGCGGAGCAACGATTGGCAATGAGTCCACGACGCAAAATAAATTCGGTCAAATGGCTTCATATTGTCTGACCAGGCTCTAAATCGGCATCCGGATTATTTCTTGGTAGGCCTGAATGACCCGGTCGCGGATTGTAACGACCGTATCGAGGGTAACTTCGGCGTTGGCGACCGCGGAAACGATGTCCACCAGATCGGATTCTTTATCGACCGCCGCCATGGTTTCCTTTTCCGAAAACAAATTCGCGTCCACCGTCTTGTCGGCGAACGCCTTCACCATCTCGGAGAACGCGGTGCCTCGGTCTCCAACGGTTCCGCCGGCGTTGCCAGCGATCGAAACGGGCGCGACGGCATTGATGCCAATTTGCTCCACCATTCTATGGTGCCTCCAATTTGATCAAGGTTTCGAAAAATTCGGGAACGCTAGCGCAGCACATCAATGGTGCGCATCAACATGCTTTTGGCGGTCTCGATCATCGTCAGGTTTGCTTCGTAACTGCGTTGCGCTTCCCGCATGTCCATCAATTCGGTCAGCGCGTCGACGTTGGGAAGGAAGACATAGCCATCCTCGTCCGCGGCTGGATGGCCGGGGTCAAAACGTTTCGGGAAATCCGATGTGTCCTTACTGAGGTCGCCGACCTTCAAGACCTCAAGACCCAATTCCCGGTTCATCACGTTGGTGAAGCTCAAAATCTGGCGCTGGTAGGGGTCTTGACCCGGTCGCTGGCCCAAGGAATCCGCGTTGGCGATGTTCTGTGCGATGACTTCCATGCGGCGGCCCTGGGCTTTCATCGCAAAGGCGGACGCGAAAATCGATTTAATAAGTTCCATGTTAGTCTCCCAAAACCGCCGGGCGCTACCGACCCAACGCCGAGCGGATCATTCCGATGTGTTTTTTGTACAAGACGGTCATTACCTCGTAGTCGATGCGGGTCTCGGCGACCTTGAGCATTTGCTCTTCAACCACCACGGCGTTTTCGTTCGGGGCGACGCCATAGGTTTCGTCTTGGACTTTCACCCGAAAGCCCCCCAATTTCTGGGTGTCGCTGGGATTGAAATGCTTGGCGCTGGTGCCAGCCATTTTTAAGGCGCGGCCGGGCCGCAGCAAATCGCCGAATTTGATTTCTTCAAGATCCTTTGGCCGAAAGCCCGGGGTATCCGAATTGGCGATGTTCTGCGCCAAAACCTTCTGGCGTTGATTGAGCCACCCCATGCGCTGGGTTATGGCGGCGAAAACCGGGACTTTGCGAAGGTCCATAAGGTGCTCCGGTGGCGGTCTTCATTGCGGTGGTCGGCACGCCCCACGGTTCCATGGCCCAAAGGCCGGAGCGCACCGATCCAGGCGCATGGTGCCCACAGGCCGTTAACAATCGGTAAAACACCTTGAAGTATTAATGGGCCGGTCAAGGCGGCCGAAGCGCACGAGCCCAGGGCGTTCGGCGGCGATTTTGCTTAAAACTTTGTTAAGCATGGCGGAGCATGTTCCCACCCATGAGCGAACCCGGCAGCCTTCCCCCGCCCCCGACCGAGACACCCGAGCCCGACCAAGACGACGCCAACCAGCGCGCGGGCCGGGCGATTGCGGTCGCCCTTGAAGATGACACCGATTCCCAGGCCCCAGCCAAAATCACGGCGTCGGGCTTCGGCAAGGTGGCGGAACAGATTTTGGAAATCGCCTTTGCCAATGGGGTGAAGGTGCGCGAGGACGCCGGTTTGGCCCAAATACTTTCCCAGCTGAATGTGGATAGCGAGGTGCCGTTAGAGGCTTTGGCGGCGGTGGCCGAGATTCTGCGTTACGTCTACATGGCCAATGCCGCGATGGCCGAGTCCGCCTTGGCGGAGACAGCCGCCAAACCATGAGCGCCTTCACCGACGCCCACGGCCAATTGGACGCCCTGGAGGCCGACATCGTCAGCATCCGCCGCCAAATCGAGGATGGCGGCGCGGTGGACCTGATCGGCATGCCCGCCCGGGTCGAAACCATGTGCGCGGCGATCGAAGGTTTGCCAGGCCCGGACGCCAAATCACTGACCACCGATTTGGCCCGATTGGTCGGCCTGATGGACGCGGTGACAAAGGACGTCACCGGCCAGTACACGCGAATTAAATCAGCCTATGAGCGCCTGCAACAGCAGACCGCCGCCCCAGCAAAGCCGGGATCAAAGTAACGAATGTTCGATAGCGTGATAGCGAATTTCGTCCTGGCGCTGGTAACGGTGCTGGTGCTGATTGGCGTGCTGTCCTATTTCGGCAAACGGTTCGGGTTGATCGCCGGGGCCACGCGCCGCCGGGTCGATGGCAAGCGTTTGGGGATCATCGAAGTCGCCAACGTCGACGCCAAGCGGCGCTTGTTGCTGGTGCGCCGGGATGAAACCGAGCACCTTATTCTGTTAGGGCTCAACGCCGACTTGCTGGTGGAGGGCGGCATCCCCATCGGTGAGGTTCCCGCCCGCGCCCCCAAACCCCCTAAAGAGGAGCCCGGCGAAGACCTACCGTGGATGAAAACATGATCAGGCGTTTAGGGCTCATCGGGGCCGCTGCAATCGCCATGTTGGTGTTGGCGGCGCAGCCCTCGTTGGCTCAGGAAATCAACTTCGACCTGGGCAC
>JAKZSO010000126.1:0-2813 GCA_047517625.1 Alphaproteobacteria bacterium | reverse complement strand
GGATGTGGACAGCGCGATTGCCACGTCCAGTTTGCGTTGATCGCCATGAGAAAGCTCCTGGGCGATCGTCGTCTCTTCGGCGCCCAAACCCACCGTGGACAATAGTTTTCTAGCTTCGTCGTAAAGAGATTCTGTGGCGCTCGGGCGCCAAAACCCATTGTACAGGCCTTGGCCCGACCGAAGGCCAAAAGTCACGTTGTCGGCCGCGGAAAACATAGGGAAAAGGCTGGGAGTCTGCCACGACCTGGCGATCCCCAGATGGCTGCGGGCGTGGACGGGGAGCGCCGTGACGGATTTGCCGAAAACCCGGATTTCGCCACTATCTGGCGTCAATTCACCCATTATTTGAGCGATTAGGGTGGTTTTCCCGCTTCCGTTAGGTCCGATCAACCCGTGTATTTCGCCCCGGCTTAACACCAAATTGATCCCGTCATTGGCCAAAACGCCGCCGAAGTTCTTGCGTAGTTCGGAAATTTCCAGCGCTGGCTCAGTCATCGTTTTGCCCCCGGAATAACCCCGACAAACCGCCGCGATTCGCCAACACCACCAGGATCAAGAGCGGCCCAAAAATGATGCGCCAATGCTCGGTGAACCTCGACAGAGCCTCTTCCAATCCGACCACCGCCAAAGCGCCAAAAAGCGGCCCAAACAACGTTCCCGCGCCGCCGAGCAGAACGATGACCACCAGTTCGGCGGAATGCGTCCATGCGGCCAAGGCCGGGCTGACAAAACCGCTCTGGTTGGCCATCAACGCACCGGCGACACCACACACTGCTCCGGCAATAACAAATGCGACAAGCCGATAGCGGAGCACGGGGACACCAACCGCTTCGAGGCGGATTTCGTTTGATTTTGCGCCGCGGATAATCGCCCCAAACGGCGACTGGATCAGGCGGCTGAAACCCCCCAGGGCAAGCACGAGCACCCCCAGGACCAAATAATAGAGCACAGGACCGGAGGACAGTTCACCGGGCCCCAAAGTTGTGGCAAGGGGCAAGGTCATTCCGTCATCGCCGCCATAGGGTTCCAGCGCCACCCCCAAGGAAAACAACATCTGTCCGAACGCCAGGGTGATCATGATGAAATACACCCCCCGGGTGCGCAGGCTGACGGCGCCGATGATCAGTGCCGCAAGGGCGGCGGTGACGGCGGCCAGGGGAAGTTGGACAAAAGCGCTGGCCAGCCATCCGCCTTGGGCCTCCGAGGCCCGGACCGACAGAATCGCCACTGTGTATGCGCCGATTCCCAGAAACCCGGCGTGGCCAAAACTGGGCATGTTTCCATAGCCCAAAATCAGGTTCAGACTGACCGCGGCGATCGCCAAAATCATCATTTTTGACAGCAAGAACACATAGAACGTCTGGCCGGTTAGAGCGGACAGGACAGGGACCAGCGCCAGCCCAACAAGCAGCACGATGGCCCACCGGCTGGCGGCGGAAGCCGGGGTCATGTGCCGGGTGCGGGGAACAACCCCCGGGGCCGGATCGCCAGCACCATCACCATGGTCAGATAGATCAACATGGTGGACAGCGCCGGGCCGACCGCGTCGGCGATGGTGTCGGAAAACAGCGCATCCAGGCCCCGGGGCAAAAAAGCCCGGCCGATGGTATCGATCAGGCCAACACCCAAGGCTGCAATGAAGGCGCCGCGAATCGAACCGATGCCGCCGATCACAACGACAACAAACGCCAGCACCAAGATGTCTTCGCCCATGCCGGCATGCACGGAACGCAGGGGCGCGGCCAACAGCCCGGCGAGCGCCGCCAACGCCGCCCCCAAGCCAACGATCCCGGTGAACAGCAGGCGAATGTCGACGCCCAGGGCTTCGGCCATTTGGCGGTCGCTGGCGCCGGCACGGATGCGCATCCCGGTGCGGGTGTGCGAAACCAGCACATACAGCGACGCGGCGGCCACCAACCCCACGACCAGCACCGCCAACCGATAAGCGGAATAGGGGACCCCTGGGACCAGCGTGACTTGGCCGGAAAGCCAATGGGGCACGGCGATGGCCATCCCCGCCGGGCCCCATACCATCAACACAAGCTCGTTGAAAAACAGAATCAGTCCGAAGGTGGCTAGAACCTGATCCATGTGGTCCCGGTGATACAGACGGCGAAAAATCAAGATCTCCAGGCCGATGCCGACCACGGCCGTCGCCGCCAACGCCAACAGCGCGCCCGCGATAAACGATCCCGCCCAGGGAATGAACGTGGCGGCGAAATAAGCCCCCACCATGTACAGGGACCCATGGGCGAGGTTGACGAAATTCATGATCCCGAACACCAGGGTCAATCCGGCCGCCAGCAGAAACAGAAGAACCCCGAGCTGGACGCCGTTCAGGGCTTGCTCGAGTACCAGTGTCATGGCCGCCAAGTCCCGGGACTAGCGCTGCATTGCGCAGTCTTTGGCATAGGGATCCACATGGTCGGTGTAGACCACGTCGACGATGCGCGTGGTGAAGGCGCCATCGTCATCGCGCACCACTTCGCGCAGGTAAAAATCCTGAATGGGGAAATGGTTCACGCCAAACGCGAACGATCCCCGTACGGATTGAAAGTCAGCCCGGGCAAGGGCGGCGCGCAAGGCAGCCAAATCGTCCAGGTCGCCTTCCACCGCTTCGACGGCGCTGCGGATCAGCATGGCTGCATCATAGGCCTGGGCGGCATAGAACGATGGGTAGCGGCCGTATTTCGCCCGGAAATCGGTGACAAATTTTTCGTTCGCCGGATTGTCCAAATCCGGCGACCAAAACTGGGTCATTTGGGTGCCCTCGACCAATTCGCCGATCAGGGGCAGGTTCAGCGCATCGATGC
>JAKZSO010000125.1:0-2513 GCA_047517625.1 Alphaproteobacteria bacterium | reverse complement strand
CTCGTGCAGTCCGTCAATTTTGTGGGTGAACAAAAGAATTTCGGCATACCCCCAGCCAAACGAAATATCAGGATGATGGCCTTCGGACTCGGCCAGCGCACCGACGCCGTTGACGAACGCCAACGATGCGGCGAAATCGTCAAAGGCAAATTTGCGCGTGACATTCGTAGCCCCATCCCCCAGCGCCCAGCCGGGAACCTGAGCCAACAGGCCTTTAGCTTCCTCGGCGGTCAGGGGTGGGACGCCGCCCTTGCAGGGTACACATTCCTTTTCCAAAAGTGACATGGCTATATCCACAGAAATTCCGGTTGAGCGAAGCGACACTGTAACGTCTGCGCCTCGACAAAACAAAAGCTCCGGGGGGTTGGCGGAAGCGGTGAAGCCACGCTACCCTTGGCCATGCCGTCTGTATTGATCACGGGGGCCAACCGCGGCCTCGGCCTGGAGTTCGCCCGCCAGTACGCCTCGTCAAGCTGGCGCGTGTTCACCGCGTGCCGGGCGCCGGAAAAAGCCTCCGCGCTCAACCAATTGATGGCGGATCATCCGGGGCTGGTTTCGGTCCACAAGCTGGACGTCACCGACCCAGACACCATAGCCACACTCGCCTCCACACTCGCCGCGGAGGCCATCGACCTGGTAATCAACAACGCCGGGGTTGCGGGGGGCAGCGGCTCCGGGTCCACGGATTTCGATAGTTTCGCCAGAACCATGGCCATCAACACCATCGGCCCGGTCCGGGTGGCAGAGGCCTTTGCCGACCATGTGGCCGCGAGTAGCGCCAAGACCATGGTCGCAATCACCAGCGGCTTGGGCAGCATTGGCGACAACGGGTCGGGTGGATACCTGGCCTATCGCACCTCAAAAGCCGCCCTGAATATGGCGGTGCGAACCCTGGCCCATAATTTCGCGGAGCGCGGCATCATCGCCATCGTCCTGAACCCGGGGTGGGTGAAAACCGACATGGGCGGCGCCAGCGCACCGACAACTCCCGAAGACTCCATTGCCGCCATGCGTGAGGTTATCCGTGGCCTGAAACCATCCGATTCGGGCAAGTTCTTCAATCACACGGGCAAGAAATTTCCATGGTAAGGCGTTTTTCAGGGTCGCTTTTCGCCGCCGGTTTGATTGCGCTGACGGCAATTTCCGGGGCCGCGTCGGCCCAGGGCAAATGGGCGCAAGGGCCGCCCATGCCGACCCCGCGGTCAGAGATCGTCGCCGCCGCATTGGACGGCATCATCTACGTTGTAGGCGGGCTGACCCGGGAGGGTGGGCTCACCACGTTCGAGGCCTTTGACCCGGCAGCGAACGCATGGATAGTGCTGCCACCGATCCCCGAAGCTCGGCACCACACCGCCATCGCCGCCTTGGATGGGCGTTTGTATGTCACCGGCGGGTTTGGCCGCAACGGATTCGGCCGGGTTTTGAACACCACCTGGGTGTACGAGCCGGTCTCCGGACGTTGGAGCCAAACCACGCCAATGCCCGGCGATCGCGCCTCCCACGTCATGGCCGCCGCCGACGGCAAATTGTTCGTGCTGGGCGGCGTTGCCGGAGCCCCTGAAACGGTGTGGTCGTTTGATCCCGCAACCAGCGTCTGGAATACAACGTGGGCGCGGATCCCCAACATTCGCGAGCACACCTCAGCCGCTGTTCTGGATGGCAAGATTTATGTCATGGGTGGCCGTTGGTCCCGGGGAAATCTGGATGTCGCCGCGGTGTTCGAACCCAAAACCGATACCTGGACCCGCTTGGCGACCATGCCCAGCGCTCGTGGCGGGCTGACCGCCGCTGCCGTGAACGGGCGCATCCATGTGACCGGCGGCGAAGAATTAACGGGCGGCCTGACGTTTAACGCCCACGAAGCCTTTGATCCGGTCACTGGAACCTGGGAGGTTTTGGCCCCCCTGCCCACATCGCGCCACGGACTTGCTTCAGCAACTGTTAACGGTGTTTGGTATGTAATCGGTGGGGCAACGGGCGCCGGAGGACGGACCTACACAACATTGTCCGACGGTGTCGAAGCGTTCCAGGCGGCGCCTTGAAAACGGGAATGACAATTTGATGTTGCGAAAAACAGATGCGCGCAAGTGGGTGGAAGAGGAACTGCAAGAGCGGGGAATGTTGTTGGTAGAAGGCAGCAACGACTTTCCCTCCGTGGCCGGTCTGCAGGCAGACAACCCCGGGATGGTCGGCGGGTTTTCCTGGGATTCCGCCCCAGCCCTTGCCCTGGCCCAAGGGCTGGCCCAAGAACGCGATGTGGTGCGGATTAATTTGTACCGCGGCAAAGATACCTTGGTCCATCAACGCATGTGGCCGGCGCTGAATTCTATCGCGTCGTTCAATGTGGAAGCTGTCATGTCCGGAGCGGCCGGGCTCAAACCCAAAAAATTGTATTATGCGGTCCAGGATGACCCCGGGATTTCCGGCGAGGAACTGAAGGCCGAGTTCGAACAAGACGCTGGCGGCCGCGGCTATGGCTTTGTTCTGTCAGACCTGCAGGCACTGTTATGCAT
>JAKZSO010000124.1:0-3624 GCA_047517625.1 Alphaproteobacteria bacterium | reverse complement strand
CTCGTCGAGAAGAACGACTACCTGAGCCCCGCTCAGGCCCGTCAGGCGTGGGACCCCGCGATGTCACTCAGGCCCGCCGCATGAGACAAACTTGTGTCCAAGGAACCGGGTGCGATACAACCTGAAATCCTGCCACCCCGGACCCGGCCACCCCGACCCCCCCCCGCAGGTGGCCGGCACGCAACCGCACCAACTGCGCGCCGTCGCCTTGGAGCGCGCGCCCGGGAGTCAAGATAGGCCACTAACTGGCCGCCCCGAACGGCCGTGCTCAAATTGTGGGCGGCTGTTTGCTCCTACGCTGCGCCGAAGAATGCTGTGCCTGCGCTGCTTCACCGGCGGCGACGACGGGCCGCTAGCCGCGTGAGCCTGCCAGCGCCGAGGCCGTGGCCGGCACCATCCCTCCCCCGAGGCCGGCAATAGCGCCTGACGGCGCCCCTGGGGCTGTGGCGACCGGCCACTAAAAAACGACGTCGCGAGGGATTGACGCCGATTGTCTACCCCAACATAATGTGGTTTCACCCTGGAGAGGAGCACCCATGCCAACTGGAGGCCTACCGACCGACCTTAGAATTCAGGTACCGCGGCGAAGCCTTGCCGCATGGTATCGCATCGCCGGGCACTTCGAGCCGCTATTGAAAACTGTTGGCGTCGAGCCGAACCCGGCAAACCTGCTGGCCGCGATGTTGGAAGTGCTCGACGGGCTGAATAACCCGAACCACCACATGCCATCGGCCGATCCGAATTCCCCGTTTGAGGAATGGCCGGACGGCCGGGGCATGACAGTGACAGGCGGGCGGATTGTTCGGCGCCTTGAGCCAGGGACCATCGCCGAGGTCGCGCCGACCGACGATAAACCCTCATGACACCGCGATCATCCAACGGAAGAAACCCGCTGGCGGGGAACCAGCGGGCTTCAGCGACACAACGATAACGGTGACCGAACAACCCAACCGCAAAGAAGGAATTGAACAATGACCGCGAACATCCTACCCGAGCCCGACGGCTTCAACAACCCGTCAATCCAAGACTGGCACGCCAGGGCGGACGTCTTGAAGCTCAAGCGGAGCGGCAAGTCACTGGTGGGACCATGCCCGGTCTGTGGCGGCAAAGATCGATTTAGCGTCGAGGATCGCGACGGAAGGGCGCTGTTGCAATGCCGGGGCTGCGACCCGAACGGGCGCAACAAGGGCGGTCGCGACGCCTACAAAGCTATTATGGACGCGGCGGGATTGTCCGGCCAATGCACGTCCCCGACCCCGCGAAAGCGACGGCGGGCGAGCAAGGCGTCACCGCTGGAACCGGCGGCCCCAAGCGGATCGTCCAATGACCCGTTCGCACGAAAAGACGCGGTTACTTTGAGCACCATTCTTGCCGAGGAAAAGATTGATTTTCGTTGGAACCTCCGCGCGCAAATTATTGAATGCCGCAAGCCGGGGATCACCGCTGAGAAGGGCGCTTGGAGCGCTGTTGACGACCGCTTTATAGCGAGGGTGCGCGACGATATCTCGCGCTCCTATTATGTCATGACCGAGCGCGGCGCGCGATCCCTTCACTATGGCCGCGAGCGCTGGGACGACTCCCTTGGCGCCCTCCTTTACTGGAACCAAGTCGATCCGTTCACAGAATACCTTGAGTCGCTGCCGCCTTGGAACGGAAACCAGGTTATCGAGTCGATCCTGTCCTCGCTGTTCAAAGCGCCGGATGACGAACTGTCCCGATGGGCGGGGCGCTACTTATTTCTTGGGGCTTGCCAAAGGACATACCAGCCCGGCGCAAAGTTGGACCAGATTCCCGTGCTGATCGGCGAACAGGGCATCGGCAAATCAGCGTTTCTCAAGTCGATGCTCCCGCCAGAAATGCCTGACCTGTTTTCCGACGGCCTGCGCTTTGACGCCTTCCCCGAAAAGCAATTGGAGGCCGTGCGCGGCCGCGTCGTTGTCGAAGTTTCGGAAATGGCCGGGCGCTCGCGGGCCGATATCGAGGCCATGAAAGCGTTTGTCTCAAGACAAGATGATGGCCATGTGCGGCGGCCTTATGCTCGCCACACCGAGCCCCAGCCGCGCCGGTTTGTCATGTGCGGGACGACAAATGTTCTGACCGACTTGCCAAACGATCCGTCCGGCAACCGGCGTTTTGTCCCGGTCGTTCTCGGCGCCGCCGCAATTAGCATCGAAGATTACATGGGCGCGATTAGGGAGACTGCCTGGGCCGAGGCGCTGCACCTTTACCACTTGGGCGAAACCGCCCAGCTCCCCCGCGAGCTAATGCCGATGCAAGCTGCGCGTGCCGAGGAACACCGCGACAGGGATGACCTGATAGAGGACGGGATTTCGGCGCTCCCCAACACCCAACTCACCCTTTCCGAAGTGGTTGACCTCCTGCCCGAACGGTTGCGCACCATGTCTGAACACAGGATCGGCCGAGCGCTCAAAAATGCTGGGTGGTCAATGGAGCGAGTGCGATCTGACGGGAAGATCAAGCGCTTATGGCAACTCAAGGGCTAAGTTAGCTGTGACGCTTGTGACGCTTTACGTATAGAGGACGAAGTGTGCACAAACCCTTTATATAGGGAAATGGGGTCACAAGCGTCACACTGGAAAAGGAAACCTGCCACCATGATTAACCTATGGATGAGGCACATTGCTTGGCGTGTGGCGCGCCGCGCACCGACCCCGTCGGCCGCTGGAGCCCCCGATGCGCCAGTGCGTGCCCTCGCGGGTTGCGTGAGGTGTGGCAAGCCGCGAGACGATGGGCGGTTCAAGCTCTGTAGCCGATGCCGGACTCGGGCCAGTCTCAATCAGACGAAGCGCCGCAAGCGGCTGGCGCTCAAGGGCGCGTGTGTGAAGTGCGGGCGTCCAAGAGACAGCGATCATATCGTTTGCTCCCCGTGCCGGGCTCGCGAGCGGCGGCGCTACTATGCGCGTGCTGGCCGGCCGGACCCGAACCATGCGCCGCCGTGATGGACCGCAAGGACATCCAGACGCAGGCCAGCGTGCTGGTAAATGATGCTGAGGAGGCGTGGAAGCTGTACAACCCGCCTCGCCCAGGGCGGCGAACTGACCTTGAACCTAGTACATCCGATGTACCAAGTTTGAGTGTGCGGGAACAAAAGGGGCCAGAACCGATCTAACTTCCACATCGAATGTGGAAGTTCCGCGCCGTGAGCGCGACGATATCAGGGCCGCAAGGCAAGCTTGATACGGCACCGGCCCTTTTGCCCTACGTGGCGCCCTTCGGATGGCCAACGCAGGAGGTATTTGATGACTAATCGGACTAGCCCTATTAAGCGGCGGCGCACCCAAGCCGACATGGCGGAACTGCGGGCCGGACTGCTGGAACTGGTGCGCGTTCATGCGCCTGTCACCTGCCGTCAAGCGTTCTACCTGGCCGTTGCGGCGGGATTGGTCGAGAAAACCGAGGGCCAGTACAATGCCACCGGCAAGCCCAGCTTGAGGCGGAACGCGCCGCCGAGGTCCGGGCGGCGAAGCGCCGCGCCCGCGCCCATGCCCCGCTGAATGAGCGGCAAGCCGCGTTTGTGCGGGCCTATGTGCTGACTGGCAATACGGCCGGATCGTACCGCGAGGCGGGATATACCGCCCGGCCGAATGTCGCCAAGGTCGAGGG
>JAKZSO010000123.1:0-5386 GCA_047517625.1 Alphaproteobacteria bacterium | reverse complement strand
CATGGCCACCCGTTTGATGGCGTCGGCGGCGTGGTTCAATTCCGTGCGGGGCTGCTTCAGGAATTTTAGTCGCGCGGGCACGGCGCGGAAGAGATCCCGGACTCAACGGGTCAAACCCGACAGCCCCGCGGCCAGGAAGGTCGCGAGAATGAAGCCGACAATGCGGTGGAGGTAGACGTAGTGTGAGAGCGGTGTCGAAGCTGACCCACAAAACGCCGCATCCGCCGCTAACCATGCCGCTTGGATCAGGTTGTGGTAGTGTGTAAGGACGCAATAAAAAGCGTGCTTGGGGTTCGTCAAATGGAACCACAATCGGCTTTCGCCTTCTTGCTACCACTAACTATTATAGGGATACCTTTCGCCATAGGATTCTACTTTGTGGCGGGGCGGCTCGGTAGAAATGGCCCGGTTTGGGGCTATTTTGTCGCTCATACCGGTTTTCAATTATTTTTTCTGGATATACGTTTCTTTTTTAATCGTACTATCTGTTTTGGATGCTCTCACAAACATGGGCAAAAGACTGCCGCCACTCGATTCTGTTGACGAGATTCCGCCACCATAAAAATTCACCCGAAAAAGGAATTCTGGCCACCCGGCCGCAGAGAGGCGATATCGGGAGGCAAAACAGCCTACGTTCTGGTGCGAGGCTTTATCCAGCTTCACCCGGACTTGGATTTGTTTGGCTCCGGCGACGCCGAGCGACCCCGAAATCGACCATCAGCCAAAAAAGCTGCGGTGGGGCGTAGGCTAAGATTGCTTTGCCCCCGGCGAAGTTCCCTCCATCTGCAAAGCCAATTCCGGCAATGAGAAACACCAAACCCACAACGAAACGGTGTGGGAAAGGATGATACGGAGCGGACCGCTGACCCCGATCTTTCTTGTTAAAAAAAGCAAAAGGCGGCTAACAAGAAAAGTCGGAACAAGCGCGCCGATCCAAATCACCATGTCAAATTCCGTTTGATCCGATAACAGCCAACCACGCTCGGACAGCCTCCCTCAGAGGGCGCGATCTGCACTTTATTTTGCCGTTCAGATTCACGCGGCGGGCAGGGACGCGCCGCGATCTGCACTATTTATCGTCGAACCCCACCGGGTCGCCGACGATGGTGGTGATCATGCGTAAGCTTCCGGATGTGGCGTTTTCGTCGCCCCAAAAGATGCGCCGGGCGACGCGCAGGACGTCATCCAGCGTGACGGCGTTGATGTAGCCTGCGCGTTTGTCGATGTAGTCGATGCCGAGCTCCGCCACCTGCAGCCCCACCAGCACCCGGGCAAGGCTGGAATTGGTGTCCAGCGACAGCGCAAAGTTGCCGATGGAATAGGTCTTGGCGTCGGCCAGTTCCTGGTCGGTGAGGCCGTCTTCGGCCATGCGCTGCATTTCGGCCTCGATGATCGCGTAGGCCTCGGCCACCTGATCGTTGCGGGTGGCGACGCCGCCGCTGAAGTAGCTGGTGTGGCCCAAGGGGCTGATACCGGTGCCGACGGAGTACGCCAGGCCGCGTTCCTCGCGCACCGAATTCCACATGCGCGAGATAAACGAGGCCCCGCCGAGGACGGTGTTCATCACCACCGCCGCGTAATAATCCGGGTCTTCGCGCATGATGCCGGCGGTGCCCCAAATGATGCTGGATTGGGGAATGTCCTGGCGGATGACCTCGACCATGGGGCCTGTCACCGGGTCAATCCGGGGGACATCAAACACCGGGCCGGTGGCGGGCAACCCGCCCAGGGCGGCATCCACCAGCCGGGCGATTTCCGCGGCATCCACATCGCCCACGGCCCCCACCAGCAGGCGGTCTTGCGTGAACCGGGTGGCGACGAAATCCCGCAAATCATCCTGGGTGAAGCTTTCGACAGTCTCAATCGTGCCCCGGGATGGCCTGCCGTAAACATGATCGGGGTACGCCGTCGCCAGCCACGCGACCCCGAGCAGGTAATCCGGATCATTGATCCGGCGATTGAGGTCGGACAAAATCCCGGCGCGCATGCGCTCCACCGGGTCCGCATCGAAGCGCGGCGCGGAAAGCGCCAAACCCAGCAGGTCAAACGCATCGTCGCGGTTGCCGGACAGCGTGCGCAAGGTGACGCGGAAAGTATCGGCGTTATCTGAGAAGCGCAGCCGCAACGCGAGTTCGTCGGCCCGGCGCTGAAAGCTGAACGAATCCATATCTCCGGCGCCTTCGTCCAACAGGGTCGAGATCATGTTGGCGAGGCCTTGTTTGCCGTCTGGCAGACTGGAATTGCCGGCGTTCTCGAAGGCGATTTCCAGAGCAATGATCGGCAGTGACTTCTCTTGCACATACCAAATTTCGATGCCGCCCGGGGAGACAATGCGCTCGATCTCCGCCGCCCGGGCCGGGCTTGCAAGCCATGCAAACGAAAGGGCGACGGCGGCCGCGAGGAGTAGACGGTTCGTCATTAGGGCACCCATTATTCTTTGTCCGGCGTCGGCAGCAGCAACCCGGTGGCCGAGTGTTTGCGGTCAAACACCAGGGCCGCGGCGGCATTCACATCAGCCACGGTGATGGCTGAAATTTCTTCCGACCAACCCACGATTTCTTCGATGCTGAGCCCGATCACGAGGCCCGCACCAACCCGGCGGCCAAGGCGGGTCACCGAATCCCGGCTGAAAACAAGGGCGGACAGTGTGCCGTTTTTCGCCAAATCCAGTTCTTCCTGGGTCACACCATCGGCCACCACCCGGGCGATTTCCGCATCCAGCGCTGCTTCCATGACGACCAAATCGGCACCCTGCGCCGGTGCAACCCAAACCCCGAACTGGGTCTGATCCATCGCCCCGCCGCTGTAAAAAGCCCCGGACGAAGTCGCCACTCCCTGGTCCACCACCAAGGCTTGATACAGGCGGCCAGTGGAGCCAGACAAGATCTGGGCCAGCATCGACAGGGCCGGCGCCAGTCCGTCCCGGGCGGTACGGCTGCTGGTCACGTATGACCGGCTGAAACTGGGTTGGCGGACCCGGTCGTCGTACAACGTGACCCGGCGTTCGGCCAACTGGGGGGGTTCAGCCGGGCGCACCCGCACAACATCCGCACCGCGCGGGATCACCCCATAATATTTTTCCGCCAAGGGCAGCACTTCGGCCAGAGTGGTATCCCCGGCGATCACCAGGATGGCGTTGTTGGGTACGTAATACTTTTCGTACCAATCGATGGCATCTTGGACTGTGTGGGATTCGATTTCGTGCATCCAGCCGATCACCGGCAGGCGGTACGGATGGGCCAGGTACAAAGCCGCCGACATGTGTTCGCCAAACGGTCCGCCGGGGTCGCTTTCGTACCGGGAACGGCGTTCTTCCTTGATGACTTGGCGTTCCGATTCAAAGTCTTCGGGTAGAATCCGGAGATTGGCCATGCGGTCGGATTCCAACTCCATGACAATTTCCATCGCTGCCACCGCCACGGTCTGCCAATACCCCGTCATGTCCTGGGCCGTGAACGCATTTTCCTGGCCACCGTGGCGGGCGATCATGTTGCGGAAATCTTCGCCGGGCGTGGTGGTGGTGCCCTGGAACATCATGTGTTCCAAGAAATGGGCCAAGCCGCCCTTGCCGGCGGGTTCATCCGCCGCACCGGCCTTGTAATAAACCGCCTGGGTAATCAGCGGCGCCCGGTGATCCGGCACCACCACGACTTGGAGGCCATTATCCAACACCGCGGTCTCAACCGCGAAATCGGCCGCCCAGGTCTGCGGGGGGCCGAACCAGAGAACGGCAACTGCGGCCAATGCATATTTTCTCGCGGGAATCATGGGACCTCCGAAATCGGCTGGGTAAGCAATTTTACGGCAACGATATGGTGACAATGTGGCGGCAAGTGCCAAGCTTTTGAACTGAAACCGAATTTTGGCCAAGAGTACGCGGCCAATCAAGCCAATCAAGTTCACGGCTACGCGAGGGGCCGCCGTCCATGGCAAGCGAACGGTCTAGCGCCGGCGCGCTGTGGGTCCTGGCACCGCCATGCCGCCAAGGGTGCGAAGCCGTTCCGCTTCGGCAACGGGGTCGATTACATCTGGCGGCGGCTGTTGCCAGAACAACACCTCGGCCAAAAAGGCGTTGCCCTGGTCGAGCAACTGGGCATTTTCCAAATCCACCAACGCTCGGATGGCCGGATCGACACCGACCGCGCCGGCGTTGGCCAGAAGTGCTGCCTCGCCAACCGTGCGGTCGCCGCCAACCGCGCCGGGCGCCGGGGCAACACCGGCCGCTCCGAGCCCTGGATTTAATAGTGCCGCCCTCGCCTGTTGCTGAGGATCCACTTCCAGGGGCCGGGGGGCTCCCGGCGTCGGTGGCCGCAGTGTGAAATCGGGCGGCAACGTTAACGGCGCCTTGGTGACGACCGCAAATTCGTCGGGGGCGATGGGGTCAAGCCCCAGACTTTGAGAAATAGAACCGCAGCCCGCCAGCGCCAAACCTGCCGCCGCGACCAACAATAGACGTAGGTCAACCATCCCCTTTGATACTCCGGCTTTTTCCGGCGAACAAGCCGTCCAACAGGATCAGGCCAAAACCCACAACGACGGCGGCATCGGCGATGTTGAATACGAACCAATGCCAGTCGCCAATATGGAAATCGATGAAATCCGCCACCGCGCCCCAAAGAATTCGATCAGGCGCATTGCCCAGGGCGCCGCCGATCACAAGCCCCAGGGCCACCGCCAACAAGCCAGAACCGGTGCGCGACAGCCAGACGGCTAAGGCGATTGAAACTGCGACCGCGAATGCCGCCAGCAGCCATTGGACGAATTCCGCACTGGTTTGGAACATGCCAAAACTGACGCCGGGATTCCAAACCAGGATGAAATTCAAAAACGGTCCGGCCACGACGGGGTCGTTGGCAAAGTCCCAAAGATCCACTGCTAGCCATTTTGTCACCCGGTCGGCAGCAAAAATTCCAGCGGCAATGAGCAACCCGGTGCGCAGCATCACGGCGCTGTGTCCGCAACCGTTTCGGCGCAGCGATTACACAGGTCGGGGTGTGGGTCGGTGACCTCCTCCAAGACCTTCCAGCAACGCGCGCACTTTTCGCCCGCCGCCTGATTGATGATAACGCCGATCCCTTTGACCTCGTCCAAACTGAACGCGCCTTGTGGCGCGCCGCCATCGTGAAACGTGAGGCCGGAGGCAATGCAAACTTCGGCGAAGTCCAGGCCGTCCACGGCATCCCGGTAGGCCTGAGCCCCGTACACGTGGGCGTGGGCTTGCAGGCTGGCGCCGATGCGTTTGTCCCGGCGTTCAATTTCCAAGGCGCCGGTGACGACCTTGCGCAGGGTCCTTACCCTTTCCCATTTGGCGGCCAGTTCCGGAATGGCCCAAGAGTCCGGAACCGATCCGTACTGGCGCAAATGCACCGAGCCAGTTGGGTCCGGG